>JASFUR010000084.1:0-10007 GCA_050050215.1 Gemmatimonadota bacterium | reverse complement strand
GCGACCCCCAGGCCCTCTCGGGGCAGCGACGCGTCACGTGGGGCCACATCGCGACGGATTGGCTGAAGTCGCTGATCATCGCGCTCGGGATCTTCCTCGTCGTGAGGACGTTCGTCGTCGAGGCATTCAAGATCCCCACGTCGTCCATGGAGAACACGCTCCTGGTCGGAGACTTCCTGCTCGTGAACAAGGCGGTCTTCGGCGGACACGTCCCGGGCACCGATCTGGCGCTGCATGCCTTCGGCGAGCCGAGACGGGGAGACGTCGTCGTCTTCCACCCGCCGCACGAGCCCGAGCGGAACTACGTCAAGCGAGTGGTCGGCCTCCCGCACGACACGCTGGAGATGCGGGACAAGGGGCTCTACGTGAACGGGGACCTGGCGGATGAGCCGTATGCCCGGTACGTGGATCAGCGCGGCGACACCGAGCACCCGGCGATGGAGTGGCAGTCCCATCATCTCATCGCGGCGCCGCCGCGGGACTACCATCCGACGAGGGACAACTGGGGTCCGCTCGTGGTGCCGGACGACGAGTACTTCATGCTCGGCGACAACCGCGACAACAGCGAGGACTCGCGTTACTGGGGCTTCGTCCCGCGCGACCAGATCCGGGGAAAGCCGTGGCTCGTGTACTTCTCCTCCGCCCCGGCCGGTGCCAGCCGGCTGCCCTGGTATCGGAGGGTCCGGTGGGGTCGTCTGGGAACGTTGGTGCGGTGAGCGTGGGCGCGACATGGAGCCCCGTGGTCGTGGAATGGGGGGGGACCCGTTGCGCGAATGCCTTTCCCTTGAGATTCTAAGCCGTGCCGCGACGCGATTCTCTGCGGCGCGTGAGCTTCACCCCCGCCTTTTCGCTGATCCTCGACACGGCTGACAACCGGCGTAAATGACCTTCTCATCCCGACGCGGAGCAGCACGGGAAGGATCCCTGGATCAGTATCTCAAGGAGATCAGCCAGTACCCGCTGATCGACCGAGCGGAAGAGGGCCGTCTCGCCAAGCTGATCCGAGCCGGCGAGGAGGAGGCCCTAAACAAGCTGGTCCGCTCCAACCTCCGGTTCGTGGTCTCCGTGGCCAAGAAGTACCAGAACCAGGGCGTGCCGCTATCCGACCTCATCAACGAGGGCAACCTCGGTCTCATTCGAGCCGCGCATAAGTTCGACGAGACCAAGGGCATCAAGTTCATCAGCTACGCTGTCTGGTGGATCCGGCAGGCGATCCTGCAGGCGCTCGCCGAGCAGAGCCGCATCGTCAGGGTTCCGCTCAACCGCGCCGGGGCGCTCTACCGGATCGGGCGAAGGAGCTCGAACCTGCTCCAGGAGCTCGGCCGTGAGCCGACCGTGGACGAGATCGCCGAGGACCTCGACGTCTCCAAGGAGGAAGTCGAGCGCACGCTGGCCATCTCGCATTCGCACCTGTCGCTCGACGCGCCGATGCAGCCCGGCGAGGACAGCCGTCTGCTGGACTACCTGCCGGACCAGTTCTCTCCGGGCCCCGAGGACGAGGCGTACGAGCACGCCCTCAAGCAGACCATCGAGGAGGCGCTCTCGACGCTCAAGGAGCGTGAGGCCAAGATCCTCAGGCTCTACTTCGGGCTCGACGATCAGGACCCGATGACGCTCGAGGAGATCGGGACCATTCTCGGTATCACGCGTGAGCGCGTCCGCCAGATCAAGGAGAAGGCGCTCACGCGCCTCCGCCACGCCTCCCGAGCCAGGTTCCTGGAGACGTACCGGTAGTTCCGACCCGAGCAGTCACGGGGTCCTTCAGGCGCCGGGTCACACCCACGGGAAGAAATTCCGCGCAGCGCCTTGACCCCCCGAAGGGCTCTCGGATATCATTCGAGGCTGTATTTCCAGGATCATCCCCCGTCCGAAGCCGGGCATGAGAACGTATACACCGAAAGCCGATGACATCACGCGCCACTGGTGGCTCGTCGATGCACAGGACAAGCCGCTCGGGCGGCTCGCCACCGAGATCGCCCGCGTGCTGCGCGGCAAGCACAAGCCGATGTACACGCCTCACCTCGACGTGGGCGACAACGTCGTCGTCGTGAATGCCGAGAAGGTTCGGCTGACGGGCAGGAAGGCGGACCAGAAGACGTACTTCCGCCACACCGGCTACATGGGCGGCGAGAAGCACATCCCGTACAAGCGCATGCTGGAGACCCACCCCGAGCGAATCGTCGAGCTCGCCGTGAAGGGAATGCTCCCCAAGAACGCGCTCGGTCGGGCCATGCATAAGAAGCTGAAAGTCTACGCGGGTGCCGAGCACCCCCATCAGGGCCAGCAGCCCGAGCCGCTCGAGGTATGACAGCAGAGTCCCAAATCCAGACCGTAGGACGCCGGAAGCGCTCCATCGCCCGGGTTCTTCTTACCCCCGGCAGCGGGGAGTGGAAGGTCAACGGCCGACCGTTGGCCGACTACTTCCCCCGTCCGACACATCAGATCCGGCTCGCCGAGCCGCTCCAAGTGACCGGAGAGGAAGGCTCGTTCGACGTCACCGTCCGCGTTCACGGGGGCGGCCTGACCGGCCAGTCCGACGCGGTTCGCCTGGGAGTCGCCAGGGCTCTCGTCGAGCATGACGAGGAGCACCGTCCCGCCCTCCGGGAGCGGGGGCTGCTCACGCGGGACCCGCGTCAGGTCGAGCGGAAGAAGCCCGGCCGGCCGAAGGCTCGCAAGCGCTTCCAGTTCTCGAAGCGTTGATCCATAGCACCGACGACGATTTAGAAGACCGGCGCGGCGTGGCCGCGCCGATATCCTGACCGGGGCGTATATCGGCCCCATAAAAAGAAGCGAAACGAGCGACATGTCCGACGTACGTCTCGACCAGCTCCTGGAAGCCGGAGTCCACTTCGGCCACCAGACGCGCCGGTGGAATCCGAAGATGAAGCCCTTCATCTTCACCGAGCGCAACGGCATCCACATCATCGATCTGCGGAAGACGTTGGACCGCCTCAAGGTGGCACAGCAGGCGGTCCGCGAGGTGGTTCTCCGCGGTGAGCGGGTCCTCTTCATCTGCACCAAGAAGCAGCTGCGGGGCGTGGTGGAGCAGGAGGCTCAACGCAGCGGCGCATTCTGGGTGACCGAGCGTTGGCTCGGTGGCATGCTCACCAACTTCCAGACGATCCGGAAGCAGATTCGGCGTCTCAAGGAGCTGGAGCGCGGCCAGGAGGAGAACGCTTTCGAGTTCTACACGAAGAAGGAGCGTCTCCTTCTCGAGCGCGAGCGTGCCAAGCTGGACAAGTACCTCGCGGGCGTGAAGGACATGGGTCGGCTGCCGGGCGCGGTCTTCGTCGTCGACGCGCGTCGCGAATCCATCGCGGTGAAGGAGGCGGCGAAGCTCGGGATCCCGATCATCGCGATCACCGACACGAATGCCGACCCCGAGCTGATCGACTATCCGATTCCGGGAAACGACGACGCCATCCGCTCGGTCACGCTCATCGCGAAGGCGATCGCCGATTCCATCGACGTCGCACGACGCGAGGTGCCGGAGGAAGAGCGGCGGCGCGTCGACGAGCTCGAGGCGACGACGTACTCGACGGAGACCGGTGAGACCACCGAGAAGGAGCGGCCCCAGCGGCGGCGTCCGAGGCGGAAGCGCCGGCCGAAGCCGGAGGTCATCGCCGCGCACCTCAAGGAAGGCGAGGAAGCGGAGGGCGAGGACGATTCGGACAAGTCGGAGGAAGCGTCCGTCGAGGAGCCGAAGTCCGAGGAATCGAAGTCCGAAGAGCCGAAGTCCAAGGCGTCGAAGTCCAAGGCGTCGAAGTCCAAGGAGCCGGCCTCCGAGGAGCCCGCGGCCGAAGAGCCGACAGCCGAGGCCGCCGGTGAGGACGACGAGGAGAGCGAGGACGACGACTCGTAGGCATCCGGGCAGGAGACAGTGACCGACTAGAGGCGGCAGAGGGCCCGGGCTGAGCGGTCCCCGCCGCCTCTTTTCACGAACCGGCCATGGAGGCCGGGGAGAACAGCGAGAGAGCGAGATGGCTGAGGCGACGATTAGTGCGAAGGACGTAAAGAAGCTCCGCGACATGACGGGCGCGGGCATGATGGACTGCAAGAAGGCGCTCACCGAGACCGACGGCGACATAGACAAGGCCGTAGACGTGCTCCGGGCCAAGGGTGCGGCGAAGGCCGCCAAGCGGGCCGAGAAGAGCGCCAACGAGGGCACCATCGGCAGCTACGTCCATTTCGACAACAAGACGGCGGTCATCGTGGAGCTGAACTGCGAGACCGACTTCGTGGCGAACACCGACCAGTTCCAGGGGCTGGCCCGTGACATCGCGATGCACATCGCGTCGGCGGCGCCACTGGCGGTGTCCCCGGACGAGATCGACCCGACCGTGGTGGAGCACGAGCGCGAAGTGTACCGGCAGCAGGTCAAGGAAGAGGGCAAGCCCGAGCATATCGCCGACAAGATCGTCGAGGGGAAGCTCCAGAAGTTCTTCAAGGAGAGCGCGCTGCTCGCGCAGCCCTTCGTGAAGGATCCCGACAAGACGGTCGCAGAGCTCATCACCGAGGTCTCGAGCCAGACCGGCGAGAAGATCGAGGTCGCCCGGTTCGCCCGCTTGAAGGTCGGCGAGGAGGCCTGAGCGAATGGCCGAATCCGGTGAGGAGCTGAAGTACCACCGCGTCCTTCTGAAGATCTCCGGCGAGGCGCTCGCCGGGGAGAAGGGCTTCGGAATCGACCCCAAGGTGGTCGATCATCTCACCGACGAGATCCAGAAGCTCTCCGAGATGGGTGTGTCTCTGGGCATCGTCATCGGCGGTGGCAACATTGTGCGCGGCGCCATGGCGTCCAAGGAAGGCATGGACCGCGTGCAGGCGGATTACATGGGCATGCTCTCCACGGTGATCAACGCGCTCGCGGTACAGGATCTGCTGGAGACCAAGGGCGTCGACACGCGGGTCATGACGGCCATCCGGATGGAGCAGATCGCCGAGCCGTACATCCGGCGCAGGGCGCTGCGGCACATGGAAAAGGGCCGTGTGGTTCTGTTCGCCGGGGGTACGGGAAATCCGTATTTCTCGACGGACACCGCCGCGGTGCTCCGGGCGATCGAGATGGAGTCCGACGTGGTCATCAAGGCCACGAAGGTCCAGGGCGTCTACACGGCTGACCCCGCGCGGGACCCGGAGGCGGAGTTCATCCCCAGCATCTCGTTCCAGGAGGTGGTGGCGCGCGAGCTGGCGGTGATGGATGCGGCCGCGGTCTCGCTGTGCAAGGAGAACGGACTCCCGATCATCGTGCTGACCGTCCAGGAGCCCGGCGCTGTCGCCAGCGCGATTCGCGGTGAGCGCGTCGGAACCCTCGTATCATGACCGATCCAACGACTCGGAGGCGATGATGGCGACGGTGGAGGATGCGAAGCAACGGATGGAAGAAGCGCTCGACGCCATTCGGCGCGAGTTCGCGACGGTCCGGACAGGAAAGGCCACGCCCGCACTCCTCGACACCGTCCGCGTGGACGCGTACGGCTCGAAGATGCCCCTGAATCAGGTCTCTACGATCAGCACGCCGGACGCCTCGCTCATCGTGGTACAACCCTTCGACAAGACGCTCCTTACGGAGATCGAGAAGGCCATCATGGCGGCCGATCTCGGCCTCAACCCGGCGAATGACGGCAACATCATCCGGGTCCCGATTCCGCCACTCAACGAGGAGCGTCGCAAGGAGTACGTGAAGGTCCTCCACAAGATGGCCGAGGAGGGCCGCATCTCGATCCGGCATGCGCGCCGGACGGTGCGCGACGAGCTCCACGAGCTGGTGAACGCGCACGAGATCGGTGAGGACGAGGGACGCCGGCGCGAGGAGGCCCTCGAGAAGCTCACGCACGACTACTCCGAAAAGATCGAAGAGCTTCTCAAGGCCAAAGAAGAAGAAGTGATGGCCATCTAGGGCTCGCCCAATGTCCGATCTCCTCGACCGCCTCCGTCTCGCCGGCGACGTGCCCACGCACGTTGCCATCATCATGGACGGAAACGGTCGTTGGGCGGGCGAGCGGGGACTCCCGCGACACCTCGGACACCGCGAGGGCATGAAGGCCGTACGGGAGACGATCTCCGGGGCCGTGGAGGCCGGCGTCGAGATCCTGACGATGTTCGCCTTCTCGACCGAGAACTGGAACCGGCCCGCGCAGGAGGTGTCGGCCCTCATGAGGCTCCTGCAGTACTACGCCCGCCGGGAGAGCGCCGAGCTTCGCCGGCAGGGGGTGGAAGTCCACGTCCTAGGGGAGCTGGATCGCATCGACGATGCGACCCGCGGGGCCGTGGACCAGATCGTCGCCAACACGCGCGGTGGCACGGAGCTCCGCCTGAACCTCATGATCTCCTACGGGGGACGTGAGGAGCTCATCCGTTCTGCCCGCCTTCTGGCCGAGCGTGTGCGGAACGGCGAGATCTCTCCCGAGGAGATCGACGAGGACGTGCTCGAGGACACGCTCTTCACACGCGACGTCCCGCCTCCCGACCTGTTGATCCGCACGTCGGGCGAGTACCGGATCAGCAACTTCATGCTGTGGCAGCTCGCGTACACCGAGTTGCACATCACCCCGGTCTACTGGCCCGATTTCGGACGCGAGCAGCTCTTCGAGGCGATTCTGGACTACCAGAGCCGCGAGCGGAGATTCGGACGCGTCGGATCGTCCGGATCCTCCGGGTCCTCGTGACTCGCCGCCTGAGGTCGCCGTGAGCGACCTTGCGAAGCGTTGGGCTGTGGCCCTGGTCGGCATCCCGGCCGTCCTGGTGCTGCTCTATCTCGGAGGATGGCCGCTCGCGGTCCCCGTCGCCGTGCTCGCCGCTCTCGGCGCGCTCGAGGTCTTCAGAATGGCCTCCCAGGGCGGCGTCGCATCGCTCCAGACGTTGGGCGCGTCGGGCGCCGCGGCACTCGTCCTCGCCGCGGCGTGGCACCCCACCTTCGAGGCCTTCGCTCCCTTGGCATTGGGGATCCTCGCTGCGCTCGTGGGTGTGTCGCTCATCGGCGCGATCGTCGCCCGCGGGCCGGAGCGGAAACCGCTGGCGGTCGTCGGGGTGACCCTCTTCGCAGTTCTCTATGCGGGGCTCCCCATGTCGTTCGTGCCCCTGCTGCACGCGCTTCCCGAGACGCACGGTTGGGCTGGGGGCTCGCGCTGGGCCGGTGCCCTCGCGGTCGCGCTGCCGCTCGCCTCCACGTGGTTGGGTGACGCGGTCGCCTTCTTCGCCGGGACCGCCTGGGGTCATGGAGGGCTCGCGCCCACCATCAGCCCGAACAAGAGCTGGGTCGGTGTCTGGGGAGGGCTCTGCGGTGCGGGGCTCGCGGCCGCGGCCTGGTTCCTGATCGCCGGCTGGAGTCTTCCGGCGCTTCCGGTGCCCGGGGTGGTGGTCGCGGCGCTCGTGGGAGTCGTCCTGGGCCTGGGAGCGATCGTGGGCGACCTGGCGGAGTCGCTGCTGAAGCGGGATGCCGGCGTGAAGGACTCGGGCACGCTCTTCCCGGGCCACGGGGGCGTGCTCGACAGGCTCGACGCGCTGATCTTCACGCTGCCCACGGCGTACGTGGCGCTGGTCGCCATGGAGGTGGCGTCGTGATCCGTGTGGCAGTGCTGGGCTCGACCGGCTCCATCGGCCGGAGCGCCCTGGAAGTCGTGGGTCGCCACCCCGAGCGCTTCCAGGTCGTCGCCCTCGTCGCCAACCGGAGCGTAGACGAGCTGGATGCCCAGGTCCACCGATTCCGCCCCGCGAAGGCTGTCCTCTGCGACGGCGTCGAGCCGGCCGGCTCGAACGGGCCGACGGAGTGGGCGTCCGGATGGGATGCGCTCATGGAGGTCGCCGCGGACCCGGAGGTCGACGTGGTCGTGAATGCGCTCGTGGGCGCCGCGGGGCTCGAGCCCACGCTGGCGTCGCTCGGGGCGGGCCACCGCCTCGCGCTCGCGAACAAGGAATCACTCGTGGCCGGTGGTCGGTTGGTCACCGAGGCGGCCCGGGAGGGCGGCGGGGAGATCGTTCCCATCGACTCCGAGCACAGTGCGATCCTGCAGTGCATGCGCGGGCATCCGGGCTCGGAAGTGCAGCGGGTCGTCCTCACCGCGTCCGGTGGCCCGTTTCGGGGCAGAAGCGCCCAGGATCTCTGGACCGTCGCTCCCGAGGAGGCCCTGCGGCACCCGACGTGGGACATGGGAGCGAAGATCACCATCGACTCCGCCACGCTGGCCAACAAGGCGCTCGAGGTGATCGAGGCGCACCATCTGTACGGGCTCGACTACGATGCGATCGACGCGATCGTCCATCCGCAGTCGGTGATCCACTCGTTCGTGGAGTTCGTCGACGGCTCGGTGCTGGCGCAGCTCGGCTTCCCGACGATGGAGCTCCCCATCCTCTACGCGCTGAGCTACCCCGAGCGCGTCGACGACGTGGTCCTGCGCACCTACGACCCGGTGGCGGCGTCTCCGCTGACGTTCGAGGAGATCGATCATGCCGCGTTTCCGCTCTTCGGGCTCGGTGTCGAGGCCGGCGGCCGGGGAGGATGCGCCCCGGCGGTGTACAACGCAGGGAACGAGATCGCCGTCGAGGCGTTCTTACAGGGGAGGGTGCGCTTTCCGGAGATGGCGGACGTTGTGAGTGAAGCGATGGAGGAGGTCGGCTCGGACGTGGTTCGGGACCTGAATGACGTGATCGCTGCGGACAGCGCGGCGAGGACCGTGGCCGAGGAGGCCGTTGGGCGCCTCGCCGACTCCAGGGCGAGGGCGACAGGATGACGATACTCGCGACGGTCATCGTGCTGGGCGTGCTCATCTTCGTGCACGAGCTCGGCCACTTCGGTGCGGCGAAGCTCGTGGGTATCGAGGTGCAGCGCTTCTCGATCGGTCTCGGGCCGAGGATCGTCGGCTTCACGGTGGGCGAGACCGAGTACGTCCTCAGCGCCATCCCCCTCGGCGGATACGTCAAGATGGGCGGGATGGACGACGAAGTGATGGAGCGCATCGAGGGTGGCGCCGCGCCAGAGGAGCCCCGCGAGCCGAGCGAGCGGGACTTCGACCAGAAGCCGATCTGGGCGCGCACCCTCGTCATCTCGGCCGGCGTCATCATGAACATGCTCTTCGCGTTCGCGACGTACACGTACGTCGCGGCCCAGTGGGGTATCGCGGACTACGCGACGACGCGGATCGGTGACGTCACGGCCGCTACGCTTCCCTCCGGAGCCGAGAACCTGGGCTCGATCCAGATCGGTAGCCGCATCACCAGGATCGACGGGACGCCGGTCGAGGACTGGCACGACATCAGGAGCTCGCTGCTCGACTCACCTCCCGGTCCTGTGAGCATCGACGTGGTCGAGCCGACGCGGACGATCCAGATCACGGTTCCCGCGGATCGGGACGAGCGACTGGCCCTCGCCGGATCGCTCCAACCGTGGATCGAGGCCGGCGTCGGCGGAGTGATGCCCGGAACGCCCGCCGAGGACGGTGGCCTCGAGGCCGGTGACCGTATCACGGCCGTCGACGGCACACCCGTCCAGAACTGGTGGCAGCTCGTGCGGGAGATCGAGCAGCGGCCCGGGGAGCACGTCGAGCTCGCGCTGAGCCGTGAGGGACGGGAGCTCGTGCGCGCCGTCGACGTCGGGACGGAGAGCGAGCGACGAAACGGGGAGTCCGTGCAGGTCGGCCGGATCGGTATCCAACAGCCGGTGAGTCCGACGGCCGTGCGGGAGGCCTCGCTCGGCGAGTCCATCCGGCAGGGCTACCGAGAGACGGTGGTCTATACCGGCTTCATCCTGGGATTCCTGAAGGACCTGGTGACCGGCGGGATCTCGCCGCGCTCGGTCGGGAGCATAGTCACCATCGGGCAGGCGTCCGGCGAAGCAGCGCAACTCGGGGTGGACTACTTCCTCCGCTTCATGGCGCTTTTCAGCGTGAATCTCGCGGTCCTGAACCTGCTTCCGATCCCGGTGCTCGACGGTGGACACCTGCTGTTCCTCGGAATCGAGGCCGTGCGAGGCGGGCGACCCTTGTCGGTGGAGCAGCGCCTCAAATGGAGCAATG
>JASFUR010000083.1:0-10054 GCA_050050215.1 Gemmatimonadota bacterium | reverse complement strand
CGCCAACATCGCCGCCGTCGCGGGCTCGCGACCCCAGGGTTGGCTGGCGCAGGGGCGTTCCGAGGTGCTCGCGCGCCACGGCGTGGTGGCCACCAGCGATCCGCTCGCCGCGCAGGCGGGGCTGGAGATCCTGCAGCAGGGCGGCAACGCGATCGACGCGGCTGTCGCGGCGGGCGCCGTGCTCGACGTCACGTCCCAGAACGACACGGGCATCGGAGGAGACCTCTTCGCGCTCGTCTACGTCGCCCGGGAGCGGAAGCTCTACGCGCTGAACTCAGGCGGCTGGGCACCGGCGGGGTGGACCCCGGAGTTCTTCCTCGACGAGCTGGGTGTCGACCGCATGCCGGGCTCGGGCGTGAACGCCGCGACGGTGCCGGGGGCCGTCTCCGGCTACGACGCGCTGCTGGACCGCTTCGGCACGATGGGCTTCCGTGAGACCTTCGCTCGCGCGGCGCAGCTCGCCGAAGAGGGATGGGGGCAGGCCGAGCGTCGCCACCGGGACCTGGCCGGCTCGGTACGGAAGCTGAGTCGTGACCCGGATTCAGATCGGACGTTCCTGGTCGATGGTGAGGCGCCGCCCCTCTACAGCGTGATCCGGAATCCCGACCTCGCGCATGCGCTCCGGCTCATCCAGGAGCAGGGAAGGGACGTCTTCTACGAGGGCGAGATCGCCGACGCCATCGTGGCCAAGGTCCAGGCTGGCGGTGGCGTGATGACGCACGCGGACCTGGCCGACTTCGAGTCCGAGTGGGTCGAGCCGATCTCCACGAGCTACCACGGTTACGACATCTATGAGCTGCCCCCTCCCGGCCAGGGCTTCGCGGCGCTCGAGATGCTGAACATCCTCGAGGTGTGCGCGCCCATGCACGGCGTGAACCTCGCGGACCTCGGCCCCACCAACCCGGACTACTGGCACTTCATGGTCGAGGCCAAGAAGCTCGCCTACTCGGATCTGCTGGCCTACAACGCGGATCCTAAGTTCGTGGACGTCCACCTGGACGAGCTTCTGACCAAGGAATACGCGGCCACACTGTGCGACCGGATCGACATGGCGAAGGCATCGGAGCCCTCGGTGAAAGGCGGGTTGGAAGGGGGGACGATCTACCTCACGACGGCGGACCGGTGGGGCAACATGGTGTCCCTGATTCACAGCGTGTTCTCGGTCTACGGGAGTGGCGTCACGATCGGGCCGTACGGCTTCGTGCTCCACAACCGCGGCACGCCGTTCTCGCTCGATCGGTCCCACCCGAACGTCGTCGCGCCGCACAAGCGGCCGTTCCACTCCATCATCGCCGGGTTCGTGATGCAGAACGGCAACCCGCTCATGACGTTCGGCAACATGGGCGGCAGCGTGCAGCCCGAGACGCATGCCCAGCACATGGTGAACGTCATCGACCACGGCATGAACGTGCAGATGACGACGGACGCGGCCCGGTTCACGCACCGCCAGGGCTCGAACACCCTGTCGTTGGAGCGGAACCTCTACGAGCTCGTGGGTCCGGCGCTCGAGGCGCGCGGCCACGACGTCCGGCCGGTGGACGGGAGCGCTGTGGGTGGCTACCAGGGCATCCTGTTCACGGTCGATCCGGACGCGCCGCTACCGACCTACGGGCCGGAAGCGGTCGCCGAGGATCACCCGGTCAACGGTGTGTACCGAGCCGGCTCCGACCACCGCAAGGACGGGCAGGCCGTCGGCTGGTAGGTCCCGCACGCCCGGCTACTGCCGAGCCAACAACCAGGAGCGCAGCGTGCTCGTCACGAGCTCGGACGCGTCCTGCTGCACGAAGTGCCCGGCCCCCGGCACGGTCACGAGTGTGTAGTCCGCGTCGATCCAATCCCACGTGTTGTTGAGCCCGTCGGAGTTCAGCGCGGTGTCGTCGAGCCCGTGGAACTGGAGGACGGGGACCTGGATCTGCGGCACTTCCGGCATCCGCACCTCCTGTCCGGGCTCGGGGAGCGCCGGGTAGTTCGCCTTGTAGTAGTTGAGCATGCCCTCGAAGTTCGACCGCTCGAACGCCTCCACGTAGCGGGCGCGCGCGGCTTCGTCGGTGACCCAGCCTGCCAGGGTTTGCGGCGTCATCGGCCCACCGAAGAAGATGTCGGGGTCGTCGGGTGAGCCCTCCTGGAAGGCCCGGGCGTAGGCGCTGTTCCTGCGCTGCTCCACGTTGATCATCATCTCCCGCGCCATCGCCGAGGGGTGGGGGAGGTTCAGGATGACGAGGTGGTCTACCATCTGCGGGAGCGCGAAGGCGACCTGCCAGGCCACGGCTCCGCCCCAGTCGTGTCCCACGACGGTCGCGCTTTCCGCTCCGGCGTCGTGGATCACGGACGCCACGTCGCCGATGAGGTTGCCCATCGCGTAGGCCGCCACCCCTTCGGGTGCGTCGCTCAGGTTGTAGCCGCGCTGATCGATCGCCACGACCCGGAACCGGTCCTTCAGGCCTTCCATCTGGTCCCGCCAGCTGTACCAGAAGTCCGGGAATCCGTGGATGAAGACGACGAGTGGCCCCTCACCCATGCTCACGTAGTGGATCGTGACGTCGCCGTTGTCGACGTAGTGGTCCTCGACTGCGTTCAGAATGTCCTCCTGGGCCTCCGCTCCACGTCCTCCCACCGCGCTCAGCGCCAGGAGGCAGAGCAGAGCCGTCAGGGTTCGTCCGGAAAGCATGCGCATCTACTCCTCCTCACCTTCGTCCGACGTGACGTGAGCCGGGATTCGACGGACGACAACGTAGCCCCACGGATGGCGGCCGGCACGCCTAGGGTTGTCGGGCACCGGGAGGACTCATGCGGCGAGCGGCCCCGGGCGGGCCGCCCGTGACACCCGGCCACCCCGATTTGCGTAGGGCTTGTAAGACGAGGGTGGGAATGCTTGCCGAGATGGCGCGGCCCCGTCCCTCCGGTTATGCTCAATCGACCCATTCGGCCGACCGCCGAGTGGAGTAAGCTGCACACTAGCAGGAGGTCAGTCAGCATGCGCATTCGTTCCGTCACCACCCTCAGCGCGCTGATCGCGGGCGCTGCGATGGCGTCCTGCGCGACGCAGGAACCCATGATGTCCCAGCAGAGCTCGGTGCCCTCCGCTACCAGGGCTTCCGCCTCGGCGACGCCGACGTTCTACGCCGACGTGCTCCCGGTCCTGCAGGAGAACTGCCAGGTCTGCCACACCCAGGGCGGATTGGACCTCGGCGGCATGAAGGCCCCGATGGCGTTCATGACGTACGACGAGACCCGGCGCTACGCGACGCGCATCGCGAGGGCCGTCGAGTCCGATTACATGCCACCCTGGAGCGCGGCTCCGCAGGAGCACGGCATGTTCAGCAACGAGCGGGTCCTGACGCCCGACGACAAGGAGACGCTCCTCGCATGGGCTCGGGGCGGCACTCCTGCCGGTGACCCGAGCGACGCCCCGCCTCCGAAGCGTTTCGAGTCGTCGGAGACCGGCTGGGCGATCGGTGAGCCGGATCTCGTGATCCAGCTTCCCGAGCCGTACCTGGTCGACGACGACGTCGAGGACCAGTACGTGGACTTCGAGGTCGAGATCACGCCCGACATGCTCCCCGAGGATCGTTGGGTGAAGGCGGTCGAGTTCCGGGCGGGCAGCTCGGCGGTGCATCACATCATCGCGAATCCCCTCGGAGGGATCGCGCCCGGTGTCGCGCCGAGGGTGTATCCGGACGGCTACGGAACGGTGTTGCGCACGGGGACGAAGGTCGTCTTCAACATGCACTACCATAAGGAGCCCGGCCCCGGGACGGCGGTGTGGGACCAGTCGTCCGCGGCCATCAAGTTCTATGAGCCCGGCGAGGTGATCGACCACGTGGTCGACGGCAACGACCTGGGGATGTACCGGTTCGCGATTCCGCCGAACAATCCGAACTACTCGTTCTCCACTTCCTACACGTTCGAGGAGGACGCGGAGATCATCAGCATGACGCCGCACATGCACCTGCGTGGGAAGGCGGCGCTGTACAGGCTGACGCGGCCGGACGGTCAGGTCGAGACGCTGTTGGACGTGCCGCGCTACGACTTCAATTGGCAGCACACCTACACGTTCAAGGAGCCGGTGAGTGCTCCGGCCGGCTCGCGCGTCGACCTGACGCTTTGGTGGGACAACTCGGCGGCCAATCCGTCCAACCCGAATCCGAACCGGGAAGTGCACTTCGGTCAGCCGACCACGGATGAGATGGGCTTCGGATTCATGAGCTTCATCTCGGCCGAAGGGGAGCACTACGTGGTGGGAGAGCCCATTCCAGAGGGTGTCGGTGGCGGCTCGGTAGTGCAGGAGCGGCCCGGCGCCTAGCCGATCCGCGGCCGCAGGCATCGGAGCGCCCGTCCCGCCACGCGCGGGACGGGCGCTTTGTCGTTTCCGGCTCCGAGCGCGTAGCTTCACCATCCGAGCCGCTCCCGCCGACATGCCTCAGGAGGATCCCATGACCCGTGACCGCTTCTCAACTCCTCTCCTGGCGCTGACCGTTCTCGCCGCGGCCGCATCCAACGCGTCCGCTCAAATGCTGTCGGGCGATCACATCGCGACGAACGGAGACGACCTGATCATCCATCCGGTCGAGCACGCGACCTTCGTCATGGCGTGGGGCCCGCACCCGATCTACGTGGACCCGGTGGGCGGGGCCGAGGCATTCGAGGGGCTACCCGCTCCGCACGTGATCCTGGTCACGGACATCCACGGCGACCATCTGAACGTCGAGACCCTCCAGGCGCTGGCTACGGGGCCGGCGCGGATCATCGCACCGCCGGCCGTGGCCGAGCAGCTCCCCGAAGCCCTGGGCGATCGCACGACCGTGATCGCCAACGGTGAGAGCACGGACTTCATGGGGATGTCCTTCGAGGCGATCCCCATGTACAACACGACCGAGGAGCGGCTCCAGTACCACACGAAGGGCCGCGGCAATGGCTACGTCGTCTCGCTCGGAGGCGACCGGATCTACATCAGCGGTGACACCGAGGACATTCCGGAGATGCGGACGCTCACCGACATAGACGTCGCGTTCGTGTGCTTCAACCTGCCCTACACGATGACCGAGGAGCAGGCCGCGAGCGCGGTCCGAGCGTTCCGTCCGGATATCGTCTACCCGTACCACTACCGGGGCAGCGACCCGGAGAAGTTCGCGTCGCTCGTGGGCGACGCGAGCGAGGTCAGGATCGGCGGCTGGTACGAGTGAGCTGCTCCGACACGGCGGCGCAGCGCTTCTCGAGGCCACGCACTTCGATGGCCGGCGTCTGACTCATGGGCACTCGTCTCGGAGTGTCGTAGTCCTTCATTCGGCGTGTACCGTCGGCCCGCCGCCGCTGCTGGGCGTCGGCTTGCCCTGCTTGAACAACAGCAGGAGAGGCAGGGCCACGACGAGCAACAGCCCGCTCAGCAGGTAGATCTTCTCGAACGCGATCACGTTGGCCTGCAACAGGATCTGACCGTCGATGGCCTGAAGCGCCGCGGCGTGCGCCGTTTGCGCGTCCATGCCCCGCGACATCATGCCCTGGGTGATCATGGCGACCCTGCTCTGGGCGATCGGCGAGTAAGCCGACACGGTCGCGCCCAGCACGCTGTGCTCCTGCGTGACGAAGCGCGTGAGCAGAGAGGCCATGGCGGCGATGCTGAACGAGCCGCCGAGCTGCCTCGCGAAGTTGTTCAGGCCGGTCGCCTGGCCGAGGTCCTGCGGCTCGATCTGGAGCAGGGTGAGGTTCGTCAGGGGGACGAAGATCAGCCCGAGCCCGAAGCCTCTCCAGATGAGTGGCCAGAACAAGTCGTCCTGGCCCGTCTGTGCCGTGATCGTGGAGAGCTGCCACATGCCGACGCCGAACATCACGGAGCCCACGATGATGAGGAGCCGGTTGTCGACGACCGCGCTGAGACGTCCCACGACTCCCATCGATATCGCGGTCGCGATGGCGCCGGGCAGGATGATGAGCCCGGTCTGCCACGCGGTCATACGGAGCATGCCCTGCAGGAAGATCGGCAGGATGAACACGGAGCCGAACAGACCCGCGCCGAGCACGATCCCCATCAAGGAGCCCGCGGTGAACTGGGGCTGCTTGAAGAGCCTCAGGTTGATGGCCGGCTCATCGGTACGGAGCTCGTGCCATACGAGCAGGACCGCCGACACGACCGCGAGGAGCGCGAGGCTGGTGACGAGGCCCGAGTCGAACCAGTCGAGCCGCTCGCCCCGTTCCAACATGAGCTGCACCCCACCCACGGTGAGCGCGAGCAGCCCGATGCCGATCCCGTCGACCTTCGTGCTGCGAAGGTGCTCGGGATTGTCGTGCACGTACACGGCGATCATGCTCACGGCCAGAATGCCGACGGGCACGTTGATGAAGAAGATCCACGGCCACGAGTAGTTGTCGGTCAGCCATCCCCCGAGGGTCGGGCCGAGCGTGGGACCCACCATGACCCCGATGCCGAAGAAGGCCATGCCGGTCCCGACCTCCTCGCGTGGAAACGACTCCCAGAGGATCGCTTGCGAGGTCGCGATGAGCGCGCCGCCGCCGAGTCCCTGGACCACGCGCCACAGGACGAGCTCCTGCAGCGTGCGGGAGGTGCCGCACAGCAGGGACGCGACCGTGAAGAGGATGATCGAGCCGATGAAGTAGCGCTTGCGGCCGAAGAAGCCGGCGAACCAACCCGTGAGCGGGATGATGATCGCCGCCGCGATGATGTAGCCGGTCGAGACCCAGGAGACTTCCTCCACGGTGGCGCCCAGGTTCCCCATCATGTGGGGGATCGCGACGTTCACGATGGAGGTGTCGATCACCTGCATCATGGACGCGAGCGCGACCGCCATCGCGATGATGTAGCGATGGCGATAGACGCGTTCCTGGGGCGTCTCCTCGCGGTGCGCGGCGCTCATCTTCCGGTCGTCCCTTCCGAGCTCAGCCGACCTCGATGTCGACGACGACCGACATACCCGGTCGGAGTGGCCGCTCGGCGCCGCATCCCTCCACGATGGCGATCCGCACGGGCACCCGCTGCACGACCTTGGTGAAGTTGCCCGTCGCGTTGTCCGGCGGGATGAGCGCGAACTTCGAGCCCGTCGCCGGGCTCACGCTCTCGACCGTTCCGTGCGCCTCGCACCCGGGATACGCGTCGACCTCGATGGTGACGCTCTGGCCCTGATGTACCCGGGACACGTCCGTCTCCTTGAGGTTTGCCGTGATCCAGGTCGAGGAGTCGGCGACGACGGCCGCGAGCGGCTGGCCAGGCTGGATGAGCTGACCGACCTCGACCTGCGTGCGCGACACGATCCCGGAGACCGGTGAGCCCACCCGTGCCTTCTCCAGGTCTGAGCGGGCTGCTGCCAGGGCGACACTCGCGCGCTCGAGCTGGGCCTCGGCGGCGCGCCCGGACGCATCGGCCGAGGTCTCGCTCGCCCGGGCCGCGGCGACGTCCTGTTCCAGAGCTTCGACGTTCGCTTCGGCCGCGGCGGCCGCGGTCCGCGCGGCGTCGAGCTGCTGGTTCGACGTGATCTGCTTGGATGCTAGGTCTTCGATGCGCACCAGGTCCCGAGCCGAGCGGTCCTTCTCCGCGCGCGCCGAGACCAGCCGGGCCTGGAGCGCCTGACGGCGTGAGCGCGCCGCGGACGCCTCGGCTTCCACGCGGCCCGTGACGCCCTCGTCGCCCACCGCGGCCCTCGCGGCGGCCAGGTCGGCCTCCGCCGCGGCCACGCGCACCCGCAGATCGTCGTCGTCGATCACCACGACGAGCTCCCCGCGATGCACCTGCTGGTTGTCCTCGAACCGGACCTCTTCGACGTAGCCGCCGACCTTGGCGAGCACGGGAACGATGTGCGCGTCGACCTGGGCGTTCTCGCTCGAGACGTGTGTCCGGGAGTGCTGCCAGCGGCCGAACCCCCACACGCCGCCCACGACGAGGGCGACGGCCAGGACCGACATGCCCAGTACGCGGCGCGCGCCTGCCCGGGTCGGGGGGCGCTTCGCCTCCGGGCCGTTCGTTTGGGGTGTTTCTTCGCTCACGGGATCCTCTTCTTCTCTAGGCCTGGTTCTTCGATTGGTTGGTGATGGCGCCGGTCAGGGCAGTCGGGTCACGGCGCCGCGTGCGGCGGCGAGCCGGACACGGGACGTCTGAGCAGCCGCGAGGGCGTCGAGGTGGGCCGTGCGCGCCGCGTTGAGCCGCATGGCGGCCCGCACCACATCGGCGGTCCCGACGACTCCGGCCCGTAGGCGCTCTTCTTCCTGGTCCACCTCGAGCTCCGCGAGCCGGAGGCGCTCGGCCGCCGCCGCCTCCTGCTCCTGGGCGGCCCCCAGGGCGAGCAGGGCCTGGCGTACCTGGAAGGCGACCTCTTCCTCCATGTCCTCGATCCGGTAGCCGAGCTCCCGGACCCGCGCCTCCTGCTCGCGGATCCGCGAGGACCGGTCGAGGCCGTGGAACACCGGCACGGAAAGGCTGATGCTCCAGCTGTACGTGTGGAGCATGTTCCGGTACGTCTCGCCGTAGAAGCCCTGGTCCACCGAGGCGGTCAGCCGCGGCAGACGCCCCGCACGGGTCGCGCTCACCGACTGCTCCGCGGCCGACTCGTAGGCCTCCGCGGCGTTCAGGTCGCTACGCTGGTCGAGCGCGTCGGCGATCGCCTGTCGTTCGACCGGAAGCGGCTCCACAGCCATCGTGCCGAGGTCGTCGGTCAGCTGCAGGGTGGCCGCATCGGGAAGGTGCAGGGTACGGCGGAGCATGAGCTCCGCGGTCTCGGCACGGTGTTGTGCGGCGAGGAGCTGCGCCCGGATGGTCGCCACCTGCGATTGGGCGCGCGTCACGTCGATCCCGACCCCGACGCCCGCGTCGAGCTGTCCCTGGGCGACCTCGAGTAGCTCCTGGGCGAGGGCGAGGTCCTCCTCACGCGCGTCCACGTCGGACCGGGCCCGGAGCACCGCGATGTACGCGGTGGCCGCGGACGTGGCGGCCGCATCTTCGACGGCGCCCTCCTCGGCCATGGCCGCGTCGGCACCCGCAATGGCGCTGCTCCGCCGTCGGAAGGCGCTCAGATCGAACAACGGGACGACCGCCCGGGCCCGAACGTCCGTCGCGTCGACGGGTCCGACCACCTCGCCGTCGGGGTCGAAGAACGGCGGTTGACCGGGAATCGTCGGGAAGTCGAGTCCGAACGACGCCGTGTTGAACGTGCGTGCCGACCGGGCCGCGCTGGCGTCCACCCTCGGCAGCAGGTCGGACAGGCTACCCCGCACCCGAGCCTGTGCCCCTTCGGTACGGGCTCGGGCCTCCAGGACCGGTGTGCTGCGCTCGGTCGCGAGGCGAGCCGCGTCGCCGAGGGACAGCCGGTAGGTCCCGGTCTGCCGGGTGGCCTCGGTCTGCTGAGCGAGCAGGGTCGCCGGGAGCGCGAGTGCAGCGAAGGCTGCCACGAGGAGGGTACGGATCACGGGACTGCCTTTTTCGTTGTGGCTCCCGGCGCGAGCAGCGCGCTCAGGACGAAGTTCTCGACCTCGGCGAGCAAGGTCTCATCGGTGCGGTCTTCGAGGTGGGCGAAGAGCTCGCGACGGCTCGACCAGACCGCGTGCTGGACGAGGATCCCCACGATCATGCGGGACGCCACGAGCGGATCGACGGCTCGGAGCTCTCCGGCGTCGACTCCTTCGCGAATGATCTCGGCCAGGAGTCCAATGACGCGGCCCGATACCTCGTCGGCCCAGAAGCGCACCAGGTCCGGGAACTTCTGCAGCTCCGCCATGATGAGGCGGTACATGTTCGCGAACTGTGGCCCGCTCAGGTGGACCCAGTAGGCCTCCATGAACCGGGTCAGGCGCTGCGCCGGCTCGCCCGGAGGGGCCGCGGAGGCGAGGCCCGCGAGCAGCCTGGTCACCTTGTCTCGGATCGCCTCCTGGAAGAGCTCCTCCTTGCCGGAGAAGTACAGGTACAGCGTCCCCTTCGAGATGCCTGCTTCCTGGGCGATATCCTCCATGCGCGCGCCTGCGAGGCCACGTTCCAGGAACACCTGGAGCGCGGCCTTCAGGATTTCCTCGGGGCGATCGGCGGGGCGCCGACGCCAACGGGGCACCTCGTGGGCGC
>JASFUR010000082.1:0-10091 GCA_050050215.1 Gemmatimonadota bacterium | reverse complement strand
CCTCCAGCGAGCGGCGTGCCTCTCCGACGACGGCGGTCACCAGGGGGACGAAGTCCCGCGTGTGAGAACGTCGCGCCGCTTCGGCGGCATCCCTGATCACGGTCAGGATCGTTCCCTCCACGGGGTGTTCCAGCGCGCCCTGGAGCTTCTCGGCCCCGGCCAAGAGCGCCGATCCGAACTCCTCCGTCTCAATCCTCTCACGCGACTCCACCGCTTCGGCGAAGCCGAGGAGGAAGTGCGACAGCATCATCCCACAGTTGCCGCGCGCCCCGACCACGGCGCCCTGGGCCGCTTCGTACGCGACGGAAGAGACCGCTCGCCCCGTGCTCTCCCGCAGATGGTCCGCGATGGAATTGAGCGTGAGCGCCAGATTCGTCCCCGTATCCCCGTCCGGGACGGGAAAGACGTTGATACGGTTCAGCTCGGCACGCTGCCCGCGCGCGTATTCGCAAGCCGCCAGGAGCGCGCGCCGGAGTCGGGGTCCGTCGAGGTACCGGATCTGCATGGGCGCGGAATCTAGGCAGGGACCTGGCCCGGGGCACCACGGGCGTGTAGAACTACCCTCGTCCGGTCGTGTACCTAACGGCCAGCCGGCGAGCACGCTCCTACACCATACCCATGTCCGACACCGAACCGCGGTCCAACTTCGGGCGATTCATGTCCGAGATGAAGCGCAGGCACGTCGTGCGCTTCTCGGTCACGTACGCGGCGGCCGCGTTCATCATCCTGCAGATCTTCGCCGAGGTGGTCTTCCCGGCGTTCGGGATCGGTGAAGGCGGTCTCCGTCTACTGATCGCGGCCACCATCCTGGGCTACCTCCCGGCGGTCGTGCTCGCGTGGATCTACGACATCACGAAAGAGGGTATCCGGCGCACCGAAGAGGGCCCGGGACGTCGCACGCCCTACCGTATCGCGCTGGCGACGTTTGCGCTCGTGACGATCGGGCTCACGGGCGCGGTCGGGTGGTACCTCTATAGACAGGGGGCCTTCGAGGACGACCTCGGTGGTGAGACCGCCCTCGGGTACGACCCAACGCAACCCATCCGCTCGCTCGTGGTGCTCCCGCTCCAGGACAACTCGCCCGACCAGAACCAGGGGTATATCGCGTCCGGGATGCACGACGAGATCATCGCGCAGCTCGGCACGATCGAAGGTGTTCGAGTCGTCTCACGCACGACCTCCATGCGCTACGCGGACTCCGACCTCTCGGTGCCGCAGATCGGCAGCGAGTTGGGCGTCGACGTCGTCATCGAGGGCTCCGTCACACGCTCCGGAGACCAGGTTCGCGTCACGCTCCAGATCTACCACGCGGCGACGGACGCCAGCATCGAGAACCTCCAGATCGACGGCTCGGCCGACGACCTGCTCAGCCTGCAGGAAGAGACCGCCCAGCGGGTCGCGACGGTAATCGGCAGCACCTACGGTCGTGGCGAGCTCGGCCGTACGGCCCAGGGCATCCCGCGAGCCGCCCAGGAGGCATACTACCAGGGCCGCTACGAGATGGAGCGTCGCACGCCCGACGCGTACCAGCGGGCTCTCCAGCTCTTCGAGGACGCCACCCGCCTGGCGCCCCGCTTCGCGGAGGCGAGGGCAGGGCTGGCCACCGCTCGCTTCCGCCTCGCTCTCGTCGGGCTGCGTGACCAGCCTGAACAGCGAACGGAGCAGGTCGAGCGGGCGGAGCGTGACGCGGCTGCGGCGCTGGCCCTGGACTCGACCTCCATGGAGGTCCGCGAGGTCTACGAGGGCATCCGGGCCGTGCGTGCGCGCTTCGCGGCGTCCCAGAGCGCCGACAGCACCGGCGCCGGCCCGGCCGGCGAGGGTCCAGAGTCCGTAGCCATCGATGTCGGGGCCATCGAGACGATTTGGCTGGCGACCATGACCTCCTTCGGCCAGCAGATCCGCGAGACCGTGAGGGACAGCCTGGGTGAGGGCCCCGAGGCGGCGACTCAATTGACGTTCGAGGCCCGCGTCATGATGGCGCGCGGCGGGTTCTCCGATGCGGTCGAGCTACTCGATTCAGTGGTGGTCGCGTATCCGGAGACCCAGGAGGCCTGGGATCAACTGCTCCGCGCCCACGTGGCCCTCGGCCATCTCGACCAGACTCCCGAGGTCGTGGCGCGATGGAACGCGGCGGGGGCTCCCGGAGCGCCCGGAGCGGAGAGCCTGCGACGGCTTCGGAGCGCCATCGCGACCGACGGCTACCGGGGTTATTGGACGTGGCGGCGCGACTACCTGATCGGACAGCAGGAGGCCGGCAGCGCAATCGTGCTCACGGACCTGGCCGCGGCGCACGCGGCCATCGGTGAGAGTGACGAAGCGTTCGCTCTGTTGGACCGTGCGCTCGACGCCGGGGAGCCACGCCTCTATGCGCTTCCGAGTGACCCGGTCTGGGACCCCTTGCGCGGGGACCCCCGCTTCCGGCAGATCGAGGAAGAGATCCAGCGCCGCCGGCTCGAGCTGTCCGCGGAGCTCGGGACCGGGTAGATCGGACCCCACCCATTCGTTACAAGTGAGAGCAAGCCATGAGACGTGCGATCCTCACGATGTTGACGCTGGGCCTCGCGCTCGGAGCGTCCCGACCGCTGCAGGCCCAGGAAGCAGAGGTCTTCAACACGGTCCTCGAGAAGCTCCGCCGGGGCGAGCAGGTCGTGGGCGGCACCATCGACACCGCGGATCCCGATATCTACTGCGCGGCCGCGAACTCGGGCTTCGACTTCATGTGGATCGAGATGCAGCACAGCCCGCTGACGTACAGCCAGGTCGCGGACATGATCTGGGCATGCCGCGGGGCGGCGGCGATCCCGTTCATCCGCGTGCCCTCGGCGACCGAGGGCGATATCCAGAAGGCGACCGACATCGGCGCGCTCGGCATCATCGTGCCGATGATCGACTCGATGGAAGAGATCCGGGACGCCGTGACGTACGCGCACTACCCGCCGCTTGGGACCCGGAGCCAGGGCGGAGGCCAGTACGGCGCGCTGTGGGGCCGGGGATACCGTCGAGCCGCGAACGAGAACGTCATGGTCGTCGCGATGATCGAGAATCCGGCGGGGGTGGAAATCGCCGAGCAGGTCGCGCGCCTGGAAGGAGTCGACGTGGTCTTCGTCGCCAGCTCGGACCTCGGCAGCTTCACCGGTCTCCGGCAGGGCGACCCGGGCTACGAGGCGCTCGTGACGCGCGTGAAGGACGCGACCACCGCGGCGGGCCTGCCCGTGGGCGGCCCGCTCGGTTGGATGACGAGCCGGGAGGGCTACAGCTTCTTCCAGGGCCCGAGCGCCGAGTCCCTGATCCGAACGGGCGCCCGCGCCACGCTCGAGAATGCCGATCCGTGCCGCTACCTGCCGTCGGGCACGGCCCCGGTACCGGGCGAGGATCCCTGCCCGTAGGTCGGCAATCGTGGGTGGCGGGTGGCGAGCCGGGCCGGCAGTCGGCGCTGCTCGCCACTACGCTCCCCCCCGGCTAGTCGAAGTCGCTGGGGACCGCCTGGTACATCTCCGCCGCCACGTCCTCGGCGCTCCGCATGCGAGAGAGGTCGAGCCCGAAGTCCGGTCGTCGGGGAGCCTGGACCTTCTCGACCAGCTCTCTGATCTCGCGGGGGGACAGGCCCGCCTCCTTCATCTCGTCCTTCGCGACCGACGCGCCGTCTCGAGCCGACAGGCCGTCGTCGGAGCCCTCGAGGAGTCGAGAGAGGACCACCCGCTCTGCACGAGTCAGCGGCCGCGACTCGAGATCGTAGTCCACCCACGCTTCGTAGGAGAGCGGCGCGACGCGCTTCACCATCCCGGCAATGGCGCGGGCGAACTCCTGGATCTCCCATTGAGCCCGGGGATCGACCCGCAGTGACAGGAAGTGGAGCAGATTGTGAAGGTCGATCTTCCAGTACCACTGGGTATACGTGGACACAGGCAGGTCGATGCGGGCGATCTCGCGCGCGACGTCCTCCTCCAGCATCCACGAATACGCTTCACCGGCCGATGCGCGAAGCCGTTCCCACCGCTGCACGGCCTCCCGATAGACCTCGGCGGGCGCCCCGCCCTCCCTCCCCTGCTTGTTCGACTTGCTCTGCAGGGCGAAGTGCTCCTCACCGGGTGTATAGAAGAGGAGTGGCATCATGGAGTAGCGAGCCGACAGCTCGTTGACCGACGCGGTGCGGTGCCGGATCCACTGACGGGCCACGAACATCGGCATGGCGCAGTGGAACTTCAGCTCGACCATCTCGGAGGGCGTCGTGTGCCGATGACGCCGGAGATAGCGGACGAGCCCGCGCGTCTGAGAGACCTTTCGGGTCCCGGCCCCGTAGCTGACCCGGGCCGCCTGCTCGACGGCATCGTCGGAGCCCATGTAGTCGACGAGCGACACGAAGCCGTGATCCAGGACGGGGTAGTAGAGGCCGAGGATCTCCTCGGCGGCCGGCACGGTCGATCGCTTGGTTTCCATGCGCCTCGGGCGTTCGGGTGGTTCGGGGCCGCAACCCGAGCGAATATAGCCTCTGGCTCAAGAGCCCGAGCCGGCCCGCGATGAACCTCGGGGCGCCCGGATCCGTAGTAGCTCTTAGAAGACCACGACGGAGGTGCAGCCGTGACGCAGTGCGAAGGCACGACCAAGAAGGGCGACCGCTGCAAGCGCGACGCGAGCAAGGACTCGGCATTCTGCTCGATCCATCAGGATCAGGAGATCAGGCCGAGGACCTCCCGATCCGAGACCTGGGATACGGACTCGATCGTGAAGGCGGCGATCGGCTTCGGCCTGGTCGCGGCGATCTTCGTGTATCGCTTCAAGCGCTGACCCCGGGCCAGGCTCGAGGCCGGCGCGACCCGAGCTCGCTAGCGTCCGCCCGTGTAGAAGGTGTCGGGACCGACGTTGAACTGTCGGCTCCGGTCGATGTCCGTGACGGAGAAGCCGTCCCGTAGGCGGTTGAGCTCGAAGGTGACCCGGAAGATGGGGCTGCCGCCGGCCGTGCCCACGGGGAAAGCGACATCCGCCCGCCAGATGTGGCGCGTCCGGTAGGGCAGCCCCAGGCGCAGGCCGAAACCGAGCGCGGTCTGCCAACCCGAGTCGACGCCGTACGGAACGTCCCCCGGCCACACCCGCCCGACGTCGGTGAAGAACGTGAAGCCGAGATCCGCCGTATTGCTGGGCCACGGAAAGGCGATCCGATCCTCGGCCGTGAAGCGTACCATGCGCCCGCCCGGAAGCCTGTCTTCCCTGAGAGAGCGAACACCCTCGCGGCCGCCCAGGCTCAACTGGAACGGAACGGTCGTGTCCCAGCCGCCGGATCCCGAAGCCCTGAAAAAGAGTGTCTGCCAGGGGAGCCAACCCGCCCTACCGTAGGCGGCGAGCTCCACTTCACCGAACAGGTCGCGCCAACCTTCAGAGGGGTGGCGGCCCTCGGCGCTGACGGTGCCGTAGAAGAGCGAGGCCCCTAGCGGAAGTAGCGCCTTCCCGTGGGTGCGGACGAAGTAGTCGTGCTCCGTGGGAGCGCGGTCCGACGCGAGGAGGCCGGTGCTGGTTCCGACCGTCAGCCCGGCGAACGTGCCCAAACCGAGCAGGTTGGGCTCCCGGACGGCGTCCAGCCCGATGTACTCCACGTAGCGGATGCGGCGCATGCCGAGATGCACCATCGCGCGCGTCGCCGAGTAGGGTCGGAGCTGGCGGGTCATCTCGCCCGGCGGCGGCGTCGATAGCTCCTGGCGCTCGTCGAAGTCCCCGAAGGTCACCTCGGGAACCCTGTCGAACTCGAGGAGATCACGCGTGAGGGTCGCCCCGAGGATCAGCGACGCCCCGGGCTCGCCGAACCTGTAGGCGGCGGAGAGCTCGATCTGCTCCTTGAAGACAGGGAGAAGCAGCTGGTCGAACGGCTCCGCTCCGTCGGGCGTGATCGAGAAGAAGTCGGTGCCCGACGTGATGCCCTCGCGCACCGCCCAGCGCCCAGTCTCGCCGACGAAGGGATACCACCAGAACTGGTCGAAGAATCGGCCAGGTCGCGTCGTGCCGGCCGCGATGCCCACGTCGGAGCGTCCGAAGAAGCGCGGGCTCCTGATACCGAACGACTGCGTGCGGGTCTCACGGCGGGCGTAGTGGGTGAACTCCGCGAAGACGCCGTATCCCAGGAAGTTCTCCTCCGTGGCCTGGAAGCGCTCGAGGTTCGCGCCCGCGTCGTAGGTGACACCCACGTCGACCTTGGTCGACCACTCGTCGCGCGTCGACACGAAGATCGTGTGCCCACCGGCGCCATCGGGCTCCTCGCGGATCTCTTCGACGAACATGAAGCCGTTGGCGTCGAGGAGGCGGAACGACTCGGATACGAGAAAGGGGTCGTAACAGTCGCCTTCCTCGAACAGGAGCTCACTCCGGATGAAGGAGGGGCTCGTGTTCACGTGGATCAGGTTGAGGGCACTGTACAGCCACGACAGTGGAGCGATGCCCGTCGACTCCGGATCGTAGACGGACCGGCTGTCGATGACGATCGACGTGACCGGCCCGGCGGCGCAGACCTCCACATCGGACGAGTCCACAGCGGGCACAGCGGTCTGCCCGCTGGCGACCGCTGGGAACATCAAGCCCGCCGCCGCCGAAGCAAGCGCAAGCAGGAGTTGGCCGGCGACGGCCCCAAGCGGGCCGTCAGGCCGACGGCGAGAAATCGCGGGCATTGCTGTGGAAGAGTTGGGGAACGGCGAGACTGCGCAGGATGGTAACGGCGACCCAAGGGTTGATTCGATCGCCCGATGTTGAATACCGTTTCCGGCTGCTGGTGTTGCGCTCCGCGCGTTCCTCGCGAACCCCTAGTCCATGTCTCTGTTGATCAGTGTGTTGTTTGCCGTCGCAGCGCTCTCCGCGGCGGCCTTCGCGTTCGTCGAGATGCGCATGCTCTGGCGCTTCCTGCAACATCGCGCCGAAATCCGGGAGATGGCGAGCAGCCACGTCCGTGTGGCGGCGGGTGGACGGGACGTCGAACCGCCGACGGCGACGATCCAGATCCCGCTCTACAACGAGCGAACCACCGCCGAGCAGATCATCCTCGCCGCCGCCGCCCAGGACTATCCGAGGGACCGTTTCGACATCCAGGTCCTCGACGACTCCACCGACGACACCAAGGAGATCGTCGCCGAGGTCGTCGACCGTGTCCGCGCGACGGGCGTCCGCATCGAGCACATCCATCGGACCGACCGGAGCGGATACAAGGCCGGAGCGCTCGCCGCGGGGCTGGAACGCTCCGATGCCGAGTTCGTGGCCATCTTCGATGCCGACTTCGTTCCCGGTGAGAACTTCCTGCGAGGGCTGCTGGTCGACGAGGGCTATTTCGACGATCCCAAGGTCGCTTTCGTCCAGGCACGCTGGGCCTGGGGTGGGGAGGTGCGCGGATTCCTCGCCTCCGCCCTGGCGCTTCTGCTCGACCGGCACTTCTTCGTGCAGAAGCCGACGCGCGCCTACCTGGGCAACGTGATGACCTTCAACGGCTCGGGCGGCGTATGGCGACGAGCCGCCGTCGAAGAGGCCGGCGGGTGGTCCGCCGACACGCTCACGGAGGACCTCGACCTCAGCTACAGGTGCGCGCTCCGTGGTTGGCACGGCGTCTATACCAAGGACGTAGCGGTTCCGAACCAGCTTCCGGCACACATGCGTGCCTTCAAGATGCAGCAGCACCGCTGGGCGAAGGGCAACGCGCAGTGCTTCCGCAGCTTGACCGGTCGCGTGATGGCGTCCAAGGACGTTCTGCGGGATCGCTGGGACGAAGCGTTCCTGCTCGCCGGATACGCCATCCACCCCATCCTCCTGGCGACGCTTCTGCTGTGGCCGTGGGCGGTCCTCTACATGGACCGCCTCCTGTTCCTCGTGCTGCAGTTTCTCCCGGCCGTCGCCGTGATCGTCGCTCCACTGAGCTTCGTGGTCACCGTGCAGGAGCGCGACGGAAGCTGGTCGTTCCGGTCCCTGCGCGACGTGATCGCCGGCCTCTGCGTCGGCATCGGGCTGATGATCAACAACACCGCGGGACAGCTCGCGGGCTTCCTGACCCGCGGCGGCGAGTTCGTACGGACACCGAAGGACAGCAGCGAAGAGGAGGAGAAGGAGGGGGCGAAGCCCGTCCGGCGGCGGTCCTACCAGGTGCCGCTGCACTGGACCTTCTTCGCCGAGCTGCTCCTGATCGGCTACTGCGTCTTCGGCGCGACCCTGCTGATCAGCAAAGGGGAGGGCCTTTGGGCCATGCCCCTCCTCTTCTGGGGCGCCTGCGTCGGCCTGGTGGCCCAGCTCCAGCTCGTTCCGCGCGCAGCCTGACGACCCCACGGCCGTGGGTTCGATGACGACGAGGGGTTATCTGACGATGGCGGCGAGGAATCCCCGATTCCTCGAGATGGCCGTCGACATGGCGCTCTCCCTCAGGGAGCACACCGATCTCCCGGTCGCAATCGCGGTCGACGAGCCGCTGGCGGCGATCGTGAACGAGCTCTACCCCAGGGTCTTCGACGAGGTGTCGCTGATCCCCCCGCGGTTCCGCACCGGGCGGTCGCTCAAGTACGGGTCGGCTGAAGCGAGCCCGTTCGAGGAGACGGCGTTCGTGGATGCCGACTGCATCCTGCTCGGCAACACGGACGACGTGTTCGCCTCGCTCGAGTCCGCCGACGTGGCCATGATCGGCGAGCAGCTGACTACGACCGACGACGTCTACCACCACGGATTCTCGACGTCCTACCTCATTCGGCGCTTCGGTCTGGAGCAGTATCTGAAGACGAACAGCGGGTTCTTCTGCTTCAGAAGGTCGACGGCTCTCGAGATCATGGAGGAGTGCCGCGTGTGCTACCTGGAGGAGGTGCTACCGAAGCTGCGATGGTCGCGCTTCCTGGGGCGCTGGCTCGGAGACGAGCTCGCGTTCGGGATCATCGGGGGGCGCCGTGACCTCGGAACGCTTCCCAAGCCGGATCACATGCTCTGGCCGAACGAGATCCGGAGGCTGAACCTGGCGAACCCGGAGAAGGCGCTCCTCCACATGATCTGGCCACCCGCACCGGCCACTCTCGACGCGCTGTTGAGCCAGGCGGCGACACGGCGGACCGAGGCGGGCGTACCCGGTGAGGTGGAGACACACTGGCGCGACGAGGTGAAGAAGCTCCGTCGCATGGCCCTTCGGCAGCGGCTGCTTAATCCGCTGGGTCGTCCGGAGTAGCGGCGACGCTTCAGGCTCGCTGGTCACCGCTGGGCCCCACTGCGGCCGCTAGGCCCACTGCGGCCGCTAGGCCGAGACGGGTGCGTCCTCGCCGTACTGCGCGGCATGGAGCCGCGCGAAGGCCCCTCGCTGACGAAGCAGCTCCTTCCAGGAGCCCGACTCGACGACCTCTCCGTTCTCCATGACCAGGATCAGGTCGGCGTCGCGAATCGTGGAGAGACGGTGGGCGATCACGATGAGCGTCCGTCCCTGGGCCCGCTGCTGGATGGCGCGCGCGACGCGCTGCTCCACCATGCTGTCCAAAGCGGAAGTCGCTTCGTCCAGGATCAGGATCTCCGGATCCCGAAGAAGCGCGCGGGCCAGCGCAACGCGCTGTCGCTGACCACCGGACAACCGGACGCCCCGATCGCCGATCTCCGTGTCGAGCCCCTCACGCAGGCCGGAGACGAACTCGCCGAGCTCCACGTCCTCGAGCGCCGCTTCGAGCTCCCGATCCTCGGCCACCCGGTCGAGGCCGAAGGTCAGGTTGTCGCGGAGCGTGCGATTCAACAGCCAGACGTCCTGGCTGACGATGGCCATCCTCGAGTGCAACGAATCGAGCGAGTACTCCCGGATGTCGACGTCATCGAGCAGAATGCTGCCCGGCTCACAGTCGTAGAACCGTGCGATGAGGTCGACGAACGTCGTCTTGCCGGCCCCCGTGCGCCCCACGACCGCCGTGACCTTTCCCGCCTCGACGAAGGCGTCGATGTGACGCAGGGTCTCTACACCGGGCTGGTACCGGAACGAAAGGTCCTCTATGCTGATTCCCCGCTCGAGTCGCTCGAAGACCCGCGGGCCCGACGGGACGATGTACTTGCCCTCGTCCGAGAAGAGGCCCGCCACCGCCTCGAGACGCGGTATCTCCTCGGCGACCCTGAGGCTGAACTCG
>JASFUR010000081.1:0-10124 GCA_050050215.1 Gemmatimonadota bacterium | reverse complement strand
AGGCGCCTCCGGCGATCATCTCGGTCTTTCTCGGCGATCAGCTCACCGACGTCTTCGAGCAGATCAAGAAGGGTGGCGCGAAGAAGTCGAAGAAGGCCGGCATGATGACGGTCGGCGTCGACATGCTCCCGCCGATCCCCAAGCACGCCGGCGACCGGAACCGGACGAGTCCGTTCGCGTTCACGGGCAACCGCTTCGAGTTCCGCGCGGTCGGCTCGAATCAGTCGATCGCCGGTCCGCTGGTCGCGATGAACACGATCGTGGCCGAGTCACTCGACTACTGCGCGACCGAGCTCGAGAAGGCCACGAAGGGCAAGTCGGACAAGCTGAACGCCGCGGTGCAGAAGCTGCTCTCCGACATCATGAAGGAGTGCGACACCATCATCTTCAACGGTGACGGGTACTCCGAGGAGTGGCACGAGGAGGCCGAGAAGCGTGGTCTGCTCAATCTCAAGACGTCGGCCGACGCGCTGCCGTACCTGAAGAACAAGGACGTCGAGAAGCTCCTCAAGAAGTACGACGTCCTGAGCCCGAGGGAGCTCGACAGCCGCTACGAGGTCTACACCGAGCAGTACATCGGCACGGTCGCCGTGGAAGCGAAGCTGACGGTGGAGATCGCGAGCACGATGATCTTCCCGGCCGCGGTCCGTTACCAGAACGAGCTCGCCTCGACCTGCGTGAACCTGCAGGCCATCGGTTACGAGTTCGATACCGACACGCTCGACACGGTGACGGCGCTGGTGAAGGGCCTGCAGGACGCGATCACGGTGCTGAAGGAGGAGATGGAGCACGAGGGCGGCAAGACCCCGGCGTCTCACGCCAAGCACGCGTGTGAGAAGGTCCTACCGGCGATGCTCGAGGTCCGGAAGTACGCAGACGAGCTCGAGCACTACGTGGCGGATGATCTCTGGCCGCTCCCGACGTACCAGGAGATGCTCTTCATCAAGTAGCATCCTCGGAAGGGCAGGTAGCAGAGAGGGGGCGACGGCCAAAGCCGTCGCCCCCTTGGTGCGTCTGGGAGTCGGGCCGTGAGGCCCGGGCTCAGCCCTCCCGGCGGAAGCGACCCACGTACGCTGCCTTCGCCACGACGTTTCCGCCCATGGCCGCGATCAGCTCGTCGCGAGACGTGCTGGCGGGCAGGTCCAGCGTGGTGCTCAGCGCGTAGAGCTCGAATACGTAGTGGTGGTAGCGCGCTGGGCCGACACACCGGGGGCTCCGACGAGCCCGGCGGCCAGCAGTAGCATCATCACCTTCAGGACGTTCTTGTACATCTATGCACTCCGTGGCCGTGGTTGGGACAGCATTTCCGCACCAAGGAAGACAACCGGCACGGCCGTAGGTTGAGCCGCGCCTGTGCGGAGCCTTTCGCTCCGGGCTACGGCGCGCGCGTCGGCGGATCGATCATCTCGGCCGGTGCGCGGCTGACTTCCTTGACGAAGTAGGCCATGAACCGGGCCATCCGTTCCATCCCCGGAACGGAGACCATGTCGATCACCTCACCCGTCGTGTGGTACATGGGCGGGCCCTGCATCGTCGTGAGGATCGGGACGCCCGTGCGCCGGTACGCACCACCCTCGCCGCTCGCCATCGTGTTCGGACCGGAGACGAAGTTGGTGCCGTAGCGCTCGATACCGAGGGCGATGAGGCCCTCGAGGTACGGCGCCAGATTCGTCACCCCGGCGACGATCGGTGCTTCGTGCGCGTCCATCGTCCACTCACGATACCCGTCCGGGAACTCGCTCCGGGCCGGAGCGATGTTACGCTGCGACGTGTGCTCCAGGTTCACGATGAGCACCGCGCCGTCGATGATGTCGGGATTCATCTCGACGAAATGGCCGGGCCCACTCAAGCCGCGCGAGTGGTGTCCGGCGCTCGCCACGAAGACGATGCTCCGCTCCTGGCGCATCTCGGGTCGCGCGAAGTGCCGAGCCAAAGCGACCAGCACCGCGAGCCCGTCGCCGTTGTCCCCCGCGCCGTCGAACCATGCGTCGACGTGCGCGTTCAGAACGACGTACTCGTCCGGGTGCGTCGTCCCGGGCAGGACCGCCACCGCGTTGGCCCCGGAGAGCCCGGAGCGCTCCTCTGACCGGAGACTGAGGCTGACCTCGATCTCGGGAGAACCGCTCGCCTGCGACGCAGCCTCCAGGACCCGCTCGAGGAAGAGCCCGTCGCGGCCTCCAATGTTGAAGCACGTTCCACCGCCGCAACCGATGTCACGGGAGCGCATGTTGCCCGGCAGATCGAGGATGGTGAGCACTGCCACGGCGCCGCGCTCGAGCAGGTCCTGCGCGCGCGGGCCGACGGGGCTCCGGATGAACACGGTGTGTCCCTGGGGGATCGCCTTCTGGACGGCGACCTTGCCACGTACGTCGATGTGCTCGAGCTCCGATGGGGACGCCATGCCGACGTACACCAGTGGCGCGGTCAGCCCGGCCGGCCCGAGGTCGCCCGCCGAGAGCGGCATGGCGCTCTCCAACACGACGTCACGGCTCCCGGAGCCGAACGCCCCGTCACCGTGCAGCCGAACCTCCCACGAGAGGGGAAGCCAGATCGACGAGCCATTGTCTTGATCGAACGGCTGAACGTCGACATTGGCCAGCCCGGCGGCGACGAATTGATCGGCGGCCCACCGAATCGTCTGCATTCCCGAGCGCAGGCCGGTGACGCGGCCCCACAGCATGCCGTCGCCGATCTCCCGGGTCTCCCGGCTCTCGTGCGATATCCCGACGATCTGCTCCAGATGCTCGCGGATCTCCGCGCCCTGCAGCTCCCGGTACCCGGCCTCGCCTTCAGGGACCACCGCCGGCGCAGCGCCCCGGACGGAGATCACCTGGAGCTCGTCCGGCTCGAAGCCGGGAGGCAGGGGCACCCCGAACCAGGCATCACCACCCGACTGGGCCGAGACCGGAGCGGTCTGAACGGACAGGACGGCCGCAACGGCGGCCAGTAGGACGATCACTCTGAAGGGCGTGCGGAGCATGGGACTCGGGACTCGCATGAATACGGAAAGGCTGAAAGCGAAATCGGCTGGGAGCTTAGGCGGATGGGGCGCCCGGCCGCCAGTCCCCGAGCATCTGGCAAGCCGGCCCCGGCGCCTGGTCCCGGCCCGAGCCCGAAACCGGAGTGCGCACCCCTCACGTTGACAGCGGATCGGCGGCGGCGGACAATGGTCGCCGTTCCCGTGGGTCGACCGGCCGAGGAGGCATCTGGCATGAAGCAGCGAAGCGTCTGGACTCTGGCACTACTCGCAGTCATCCTGGCGCGCGCGCCACTCGCCGCCCAAACGGACCGGCCCGCCGACCTGCAGAGCTCCGTGGACGAGGGCTTCACGATCGCGGTGGTCGGGGACCTCATCATCGCGCACTCGCTCGAGCACATGATGTCGTCCGACTCGCGCTTCGCCGAGGTGGTCAGGACCCTCCAGAATGCGGACGTCGCAACCGGCAACCTGGAAACGCAGATCATCGACGGGCGCCACTGGGTCGGCCGGCGGGGAGGGAGCACGCACGGCGCCGAGCCCGAGGCGGCCGAGTGGCTCAAGGAGATGGGCTTCGACATCGTCGCGCGGCCGAACAACCACGCCAACGACTACGGCTACGAGGGCCTCGAGGAGACGAGCCGGCACCTGGAGCGCGCCGGCCTCCAGGACGCGGGCTTCGGGGATACCTACTGGGCCTCCCGAGCGGCCCGCTTCTACACGACCTCCCGGGGCCGCGTCGGCATGGTCGCCACGGCCGAGAACGCGCAGCCGTCCTCACCCGGCCGCGGCGAATGGGCCGGGACCGGCGGGCTGAGCCCGCTCAATCTGACCCAGTACTTCGTGGTGCCCGCAGACTCGTGGGACGCGGTCAGGACCATACGGAACCTCTTCCCGAACGGGACGGGGTTCTATGCGCGGGGCGCCAACACGGACGACCGCATCTCGGCGGTCGGGCGGCAGTTCATGAAGGCCCCGACGGGCGTGACCGAGCCGTACTACCACTTCACGGTCAACCAGCGGGACATGGACGACCTCATGGCATCCGTGCGCGAGGGGAAGATGCGGTCCGACTTCATCACGTTCGCGATCCACGCGCACGACTTCCGCGACGTGAAGGGCGGCTATCGCGGCTTCGGGATCCCCGAGGCCGACCATCTCGATACGAACCCGAGCATCGCGGACTACCTGCCGGTCATGGCCAAGGCCGCCATCGACAACGGAGCCGACGTCTTCCAAGGCACCGGCGTGCACGTGCTGCGCGGCATCGAGATCTACAATGACCGCCCGATCTTCTACGGGCTCGGCGAGTTCATCCGCCAGCGGGACATCGGCGGGCTGGCCGGGCGGGGCGACCCGACCCGGGACAGCTGCGACGGCTGCCCCTTCCCCGCCAAGTACGAGAGCATCGTGGCGGTGAGTGAGTTCAGCGGGGATCGGCTGGTCGAGGTCCGGCTCTATCCGGTCGAGCTACGCTACGACAGCGAGCGCATGGCGCACCGGGGGATCCCGGAGACGGCGCCGGCCGAGCAGGGGCGGCGGATCCTGGAACGGCTGCAGGAGCTGTCCGAGCCGCTGGGGACCCGGATCACGATCCAGGGTGGGGTCGGGTACATCCGGCCGTAGGGGCGTGGCGCCCCTCCAGCCTACTTGTAGCGGTACGTCACCCGGCCTCGGGTGAGGTCGTATGGGGACATCTCCACCTTCACCCGGTCACCCTCCAGAACGCGGATATAGAACTTCCGCATCTTGCCGGACAGGTAGGCCAGAACCTCGTGGTCGTTCTCCAGCTTCACCCGGAACTGGGTGTTTGGGAGCACCTCGGTGACAGTGCCCTCCACTTCGATCGCATCATTCGACATGCGCGTGGACCTTCTCCTTTCGAGTCATGACTCGCGGGCGCGTACCCGCGAACGCCGATTTGGGTCATTCACCCTACCCCCAGATCGCTGGTAATCTGTCGAAAAACCACAGCGTCGCCAGCGCCCCCAGCGCGTAGCCGAGCACGGGCTGGAGCTTCGGCATGTGAGCCCGGAGCGGCCGTGCGAAGACCGCCCCGAAGACGATCAGGGTGCAGACGAAGAAGAGCTGACCGGCTTCCACGCCGACGTTGAAGAAGAGCAACGCCAGCGGAATGGCACGGTCGGGGAGGCCGATGTCGCCGAGCGCCCCGGCGAACCCGAGCCCGTGCAGGAGCCCGAAGATGAAGGCGACTAGCCAGGGCTTCCTGTGCGTCAGGTGCACGAGCCCCCGGTCGGCGACGACGACCTCGCGGGCGAGCAGGACGATCGAGAGCGCGATGGCAGCCTCGATGGGCGCGCGATCGATAGGCACGAAGCCGAGCGCGGCCGCGCACAGGGTGATGCTGTGGGCGAGCGTGAACGCCGTGATGGTCTTCACCAGAGGGTGGAACCCGCGCACGAGCAGGAGCAGGCCGAGCACGAACAGTAGATGGTCGACGCCCAGCAGGATGTGCTCGACACCGAGCATGAAATACGTGCCGGCCACGCCGACGCCGGACGCGAACCCGCCCTGTAGATCGGCGATCTCGATCGGCACGGTCGCGCCGCGGCCGCGGAAGTAGGCGGTCGCGTCCGATCCGTCGGCCCAACGGGCCAGAGCGACCACACCCGCGAGCGTCCATGGCAGCGTCAGGACGTCACCTGCCGCGAGGGCGCCGTCGCACTGGAAGACGAACCCGGCCGATACCTCGACGGCGGCATCCTCGACGGGATGGCAGCGGGCGGGCAGCACGCCCTGAGGATCCGTGATGGTCGGCGCCTGGGCGTCGACCACGGAGAGCATGTAGCGTCCCTCCCCCAGCTCGTCGATGAAGATCCGAGCGACGGAGGTCACGTCGATGTCGTGGGCCGCGGCCGGCATCGGCCGGAGCAAGGCCGCGGAGACGGTCAGCGCGACGGCTACGACGGACATGACGACCGCCCCCATCGGAGACCGTCCCCGCCGGCCACGGCGCGGCGCATCGAGCCACGAGGTCATGAGCCGCCCTCCGGGCCTTCGACCCGGATGTCGTACTTGCCTCGCAGCTCGGCGACCCGCGCCAGGAGCCTGCGGTCCTCCTGCTCGTTGATCCAGTCGAGCCGGGCGGCCTCACGGACGACCTCCAACGGCGGGACCGAGGCCTCCGTTCGCGACCGGACCCGCAGCCAGTGTAGTCCACGTGCGCTCTCGTAGGGGCCCACCCAGGCACCGGTATCGGCGTCGAACGCGGCGCGAGCGGCGGCGGAGTCGAAGATCTGACGCAGGTCCTCGGCCGTGAGGCGCGACATCACGCGGCTCGCGACGAGTGAGCCGTCCGGCGCATCGGCCGGCTCACCCCCTTCCCGAAGCTCCCGGGGAAGCTCGGCCCCTGCGGGCACGACGACCTCGTCCACGGTCACGGTCGCGTCGGTCGCGTACCGTTCGCGGTTCATCGCGTAGTAGGCCTCCAGCTCCTCGTCCGTGGGCTGGATGACGTCGCCGCTGAGCACGTGCAGCATCTTCTGCACGAGGATGTCGTCGATACGTTCGTCCTCTTCGAGCCCCATCGCGAGCGCTTCCCGGACGAGGACGCGCTCGTCGATGTAGCGCTCCCGCACGAGCGCACGCTCCTCGTCCGTGAGCTTGCGCCCCTCCTGCGCCTCGACCTGGAGAATCCGCCACTCGAGCTGATCCTGCGTGATCTCGATGACGTCGTCCCCCGGTCCGAGCAGCGCGCTCACGCCGAAGAGCACCGCCGCCAGGAGCACGAAGTGAACCAGGGGCTCGCGCAGGACGGCACGGAGGCTGAATCCGGAGCTGTGGGTCCCGGACGTTTCGGTCCCAGAGGCGTCGGTCATGGACGGAAGCGGAGTCTCGGAGATGCTTACGGCCGTGGAAGATACGGGCAGGCTCCGATCCGAGCACCCCACACCTCACTCACTCCCGGACACGCGCGCTCTTCGGGGAGCCACGCGCCCTGCCCGACGCCTCACTCGTAGCGCAGCGCCTCCATGGGATCGACTCGGGAGGCCCGCAGGGCCGGCACGTAGCCGGCACCCAGCGCGACGAGCGCGAGCACGACGCCGACCATCGCCAACACCCAGGGATCCGTCCCCTCGACCTCGAAGAGGAGCGACTGCGAAACGCGCGACAACGCGTATGCTCCCGCGAGGCCGAGGAGCCCACCCACGAGGGCCATGCCGCCCACCTGCGCCAGCACCATCCTGCGCACGCGCGAGCCGCCCGCCCCGAGCGCCATGCGGACCCCGAACTCCCGCGTCCGCTGGGCGACGGTGAAGGCGAGCACTCCGTAGAGCCCGACCGCTGCCAGCAGCGTCGCCAGCACGGCGAAGCCCGCGGTCAGCACGCTGATCATCCGGTCGAGGAAGACGCTCTCGTCGATCTGCGTCTGGAGCGTCTTCAGCTCGGTCACCGGCAGGTTCGGGTCGAGGGCCTCCACGAGCTCCGGCACCGCTCCCATGACCTGGGACGGATCCACCGCCGTGCGCGCGTAGAACGTCAGGGAGGGCACGCCGTCCGCCTGGGCGTACGGGAGGAAGAAGAGCGGCGGGACGGGGTCCTTCACGCTGCTGTAGGCGGCGTCCTGGACGAGCCCGACGATCTGGATATCCAGCTCCTCGGCGTCTTGGTCGTCGGTCGCCATGTACTTGCCGATGGCGCCGCGCCCGTCGAGGCCGAACTTCCGCGCGAACGCCTCGTTCACGACTGCGACCCTGGGCGCCCCGTCCACGTCGGAGTCGGTGAACTCCCGGCCGGCGAGGAGCGGCATGCCGAGCGTCGTGAAGTATCCCGCGCCCACCGCGTTGTAGCGCGAGCCCGCGTCGACGCCGGGCTCCCACGCGAAGCCCTCCACCGACACCGCGGTCCCCCAGTTGCTGCCGCCGATGGCCGGCACCATCGCCGAAGACACGGAGGACACCCCAGGCACGGAGGCCAACGCCTGCTCGGTCCGGCGGAAGAGCTCCTTGGAATCGGGCTGGTCGTAGCCGTTGAGCGACGGGGAAAGCCGGAACGTCGCGAGGTTCTCCGTGCGGATTCCCAGGTCCACGCGGCTCACGTTGAGAAGGCTCTTCAGGAAGAGGCCCGACGCCGCCAGGAGCGCCAGGGACATGGCGAACTGGAACGTCACGAGCGCCTTGCGCCCGCGCTGTGCCTTGCGCCCGCCGGACGCCTGACCGGTGCTCGCCCGGATAGCGCCGATGAGATCGGACCGCGTTGCCTGCAACGCCGGATAGAGCCCGAACACGAGCCCGGTACCGACGGCCAGCGCCGCCGTGAAGAGCATGACGCTCGGATCGATACCGAACGTGAAGGACTGGACGGCTTCGGGGGGCAGGAACGAGGCGATCAGGTGGAGCGTCCAGTACGCGACGAGGAGACTCAGGAGTCCCCCGAGCAGAGCCAGGATCATCGACTCCGTGAGCAGCTGTGCGAGCAGCTGACGTCGCCCGCCACCGAGCGCGCTCCTGAGCGCCATCTCCTGGCCCCGGCTCGCACCCTTGGCCAGAAGGAGGTTGGCGATGTTGGCGCACGCGATGAGCAGCACGAATCCGGTGATCATCGCGAGCAGGATGAGGGGCGCGCGCGCCTCCTGGTTCACGCTGCTCTGCCCGAGGCGCCCCGGCTGTCCGAGGATCTGCTTCGCTCGGAAGCGCTCCATGGTTTGCTCGGTCATCGACTCCTGGAGCGGCACCTCGACCTCGTTGATGATCGAGCTGTAGAGCGAGTTCGCCTCCGAGAGCGCCTGCTCCATGGTCCCGCCCGGCCTGAGCCGGCCGAACACGTAGTAGTAGTAGGCCGTCCGGCGCTCGTACCGATCCCAACCCGGCACCACGAGGTGCGTCATGGTGAGCGGCACGAAGACGCGCGGCTGAACGCCGAAGGTCGTGCCGTCGAACCCGGGCGCGGCGACACCGATCACGGTCAGCGGTTGGCCGTTGACGACGATGGTCCGGTCGAGGACGCCCGGATCGGCGCCCAGGTCGTTCGCCCAGTACCGATGGCTGAGCACGGCCACGGGGTTCGCGCCGATCTGCCGGTCGTCGTCCGGGCCTATGAGCCGGCCGAGCGCCGGCTGCATGCCGAGCGTCCGGAAGTACCCTCCGGACACGAGCACGCCGTCGCCACTGGTGGTCTGCCCGTCGAGGGCGATGTTGGCCCCGAAGGTCCGATGCGCGGCCAGTCCCGCGAAGCCCGCGCCGTCACGCTCCAGGTCGCGGAACATCGGGTAGCTGAAGACTTCGTCGCAGCCACCCGCCTGATTGCACGACGTCGAGCCGGGCTTGGGGCCCGGTGCCTCGAGGTTCACCAGTCGGTCGGGATTCTCGACCGGCAGGCCACGGAGCATGACCTGGTCGAACAGAGAGAAGATGGCCGCATTCGCCCCGATGCCGAGTGCGAGCGACAGCACCGCGACCGCGGTGACGAACGGACTCTTGGCGAGCGTGCGGAAAGCGTGGCGCACTCTGGTCATGCCATCCCCCTTTTGACTCGGTATCCCCGGGGCGGGGTACGCACCCCCGCCGCGCTCCTCGGACGTATAGGAGCCCTACGGGAGGGGGATGGTTGGGGATTCGGGCCGGCTCGGCCGAGCCGGCCCGACCGGGTCTAGACGGGCCAGTCCCTCAGAATGCGCTCCGTCTCCTCGGCGTGGCCGCTCTCGTCGCGGACCATGTCCTCGAGCTGGACGGCGAGTCCCTTGTCGCCGAACTCGTCGGCCTGCTCGGCCCGCTTGGTGTAGTCCTCGACCGCTCGTCGCTCCGCAGCGAGCACGGCCTCGAGCATCTCGCGGTTCCCCTTGGCCTCCGGCACCGGACGAGCCTCGGTGGTGGGCTCACCGCCGAGCGCCACGATCTTGTTGGCGAGGAACTGGGCGTGCCCCTGCTCGTCCGGAACCTCGGCCAGGAAGAACTCGTTGAGCTGGGGCCGGTACGGGCCGGTCGCCTTGGCCGCGTAGGTGATGTATTGGATGACCGCGCTGAGCTCGCCTGCGAGGTCTTCGTTGAGCGCGTCGATCAGGGCCTTCTTGTCCATGCAGGTCCCCCTTCGTTGAGTCGTCGCTTCCCATGAAAAATACCGGCCAATCGCCCGGGAATCGACGGGGGGCGAGACACCGGACGCGGGAGCGCGTAGCTTGGTCGGGCCC
>JASFUR010000080.1:0-10128 GCA_050050215.1 Gemmatimonadota bacterium | reverse complement strand
CCGATCAACATTCTTGACCGGGCGAGGCGCCCACGCGAACCTCTCGGCATGGAAAGCATTCGCCCGAGACGTGTCGACAAGCCGTGGGGACACGAGCTGATCTGGGCCGAGACTGACCTCTACGTCGGGAAGATCCTGCACGTGAAGGCGGGCGAGGCCCTCTCGATCCAGATGCACGAGAAGAAGGACGAGACGCTGCACCTCCTGAGGGGCGAGATGATCCTGCTCGCCGGACCGTCTCCCGACGAGCTCGAGCGCGTGCCGTTCGAGGAGGGCGACTCTTTCAGGGTGAAGCCTCACACGGTCCACATGATCGAGGCTGTGACGGACGTCGACGTGCTGGAAGCGTCGACGGCGCACCTCGACGACGTGGTACGCTTCAAGGACCGCTACGGACGGGCGCCCGCAGACGCATCATGAATCACGGGAGGACCGCCAGCGTCGCGCTACTCCTCGCGGGGATCGTTGCGGCGTCGGTCGGGGCCCAGCAACGCCCCGAGCGCATGGTGGTCTCGTCCGACCCGGAGCTCGCCGAGATCGCGGAGGCCCTGCTGCCCGAGCTCGCGGATCGCTCGGGTCTCGCGCTCAAGGAGCCGGTGCGGCTCGAGCGCCGGAGCCGCGTCCAGCTGGTCGAGTACCTTCGAGCCAAGCTCGACGAGGAGCTTCCCCCCGAGCAGGCCCGAGCCACTGTGGACGCGTATGCGCTCCTCGGGCTCGTGCCGCCCGACCTCGATCTCAGGTCCGTCCTCCTCGGTCTCTACACCGAGCAGGTCGCCGGCTTCTACGAGCCCGACTCGACCGCGCTCTTCGTCATGGACGACCAGCCCAGAGAGGACCTGGAGGCACTCCTGGTGCACGAGCTCGTGCACGCCATACAGGACCAGAGCGCCGATCTGTCCGCGCTCACCGCGCCCGACGTCTCGAGCGACCGCGCGACCGCCGCTCAGGCCGCCATCGAGGGACATGCGACCCTCGTGATGATGGAATTCATGGCCGAGCAGATGATGGGCGTCCGGTTGGACCTGGCGATGCTGCCGGATTTCGCCGAGCAGCTGCAGCCCGCGCTCGACGCGATGCGGTCACAGTTCCCGGAGCTTGCGAGCGCCCCGCGGGTCGTCCAGGAGTCTCTACTCTTCCCATATCTGGAGGGTGCGGGCTTCGTGCAGTCGCTTTGGACCGGAGGGGAGCGCCTCGCCCCGTTCGGACCATATATGCCCCTGTCGACCGAACAGATCATGGATCGCAGCCTGGCCGACCCTCCCGTGGAGCTCTCGCTCGATGTGGTGGGCGTTCCGGTCGTGGACGACGACGTGCTGGGGAGGCTGGCGCTGGGAGTCTTCCTGGACGAGCACGGCGGCACCGGCGGCGAGGGTGTGGCGGACGCCTGGGAGGGAGACCACTACGTGCTGGTCGATACCGGCGAGGGGACCCGCGGGATGGTGTGGTACATCCTGTGGGAGGACGCTTCGTCGAGGGACAGGTTCGTGGACCTGGTGAGCGGCGCTCTCGCGGACTTCGGTGTCGCCGCGAGTGTGGAGCCGGTCTCGCTGGAGGGTGGGCCGGGTACCGTGCTGCGTGTGGGCGACGTCGCGGACGTCTCGGTCGAGGTCGGGATTTCGGAGACGTCATGACTCGAACCGAGCGCCTGGCCCCGTCCGTGATCGAGGTGACCACGAGCAGTGGCTCGTACGACGTCGTCGTGGGTTCGGGGGCGCTCGAAGAGCTTCCGGCCCTCATCGGCGAGCGGATGTCGGCCCAGCGCTTCGCGATCATCTCGGACGACAACGTCGCGCCCCTGCACGGACGCACCGTCATGGATGCGTGTCTGTCGGCCGGGCTCGACCCGACGCTCTTCACGTTCCCGGCCGGCGAGAGCTCGAAGACGAGGAAGAGCTGGTCCATCCTCACCGACGAGATGCTGGAGGCCGGCTTCGGTCGCGACTCGTGCGTGATCGCGGTCGGGGGCGGTGTCACCACGGACCTGGCGGGCTTCGTCGCAGCCACGTTCCTTCGCGGCGTCCCGGTCGTGCAGGTGCCCACGAGCTACCTGGCGATGATCGACGCGTCGGTCGGCGGCAAGACGGGGGTGGACGTGCACGCGGGGAAGAACCTCGTCGGCGCCTTCCACCCTCCCGACCTGGTCGTTGCCGACCCGGAGGTGCTCGCCACCCTCGCGTTGGAAGAGCGTGCGCAGGGGCTCGTCGAGGCGTTCAAGCACGGCGCGATCCTCGACGCTGCCTACTTCGATTCCCTGGACGACGAGGTCGGCGATCTGATGGCCGCCGAGGCTTCGATCGCCGGGTCCGCGGTGGCCCGATCGGTCGAGTTGAAGGCCGACGTGGTCTCCCAGGACGAGTTCGAGGGCGGGTACCGTCAGATCCTGAACTTCGGCCACACGCTGGGGCACGCCTTGGAGGCGGCCTCCCACTACGCGATCGGTCACGGAACCGCCGTCGCGATCGGCATGCTCATGGAGACCCGGCTCGGCGAGAGGCTGGGGATCACCGAGGCCGGAACGTATGGACGGTTGCAGGAGGCCCTGGAGGAGCTGCTGGGGCCGCTGCACGAGGTCGAGCTCGACCCGGAGGCCGCCGTCGGCTATCTGCGCACGGACAAGAAGGTCCGTGGCGGGCGGCCGAGGGTGGTGCTCCTGAAGCGTCTGGGGGAAGTCGATCCGGGAGACCGGTGGAGCCACGACGTGGCCGCGGAGATCCTCGCCGAGGAGCTGAACGCGGGCCTGGGGGTGGCGACATGAGCCTCGTCTCGCGCTTCGAAGGCTCGACGGTCGCTGCGGCGCTGACCATGAGGGCCACCGCCGATCCCGAGGTCCCGTACCTGCGCTTCGGCGACGACGTGCACACCTTCGGGGACATCGAGACCCAGGCCGAAGCGCTGGCCGCTTCACTGGCGAACCTGGGCCTGCGGGTCGGCGAGAGGGTCGCGATCGTCCTTCCGCCGTGCCCCGAGTTCGTCGTGACGATGTTCGCGTCCGCGAAGCTCGGCGTAGAGATCGTGCCCTTGAATCCCCAGCTGCCCTCGGGGGAGATGCAGTACGCGCTGCGTCACTCCGAGGCCGCGTGCGTCGTGACGATCGAAGAGGCGATGGGCATCGACTACCTGGCGCTCTTCGAGGAGCTGATGCCGCACCTCCCGGAGATGCACCACTTGGTGACCGTGGGTCGCGAGGATCTCTGGTACGGCGACCGTGTCTACCAGTTCGAGGATCTCGTCTCCGCTGGAGCGGGCCGCGACTATGCCGCGAGCACCGTCGACCCGGTCGAGAGCTGCTTCGCGCTCGTGTATACCCTGGGCACGATGGGGAAGCCCAAGGGCGTGCGGCTGAGCCACTCCAACCTGTTGGCGGCCGCGGCCGGGACGGCCGATGCGATCGGGCTGGAGACCGAGGACACGGTGGTGGGTGTCTCCGCGCTCTTCCACGTCTTCGGTCTGGGACCGGGGCTCCTGTCTACGCTGCTGGCCGGCGCTTCGATCGTGCTTCACGACGAGATCGACGCCGAGGCCATCCTGGACAGCGCGGAGCGCCACGCCGCCACGGTGCACTACGGCATCCCCACGCACTTCATCGCGGAGCTCGAGGCCCTGGGGACCGCCTCCCGCGATCTGTCCTCACTGAGGCTCGCGCTCATCGCGGGGGCGCCCGTGAGCGACGAGCTGGTGGAGCGTCTCAACGGCACGCTCGGGGTGACGGTTACGACGGCGTACACCGTGACCGAGACGTCCTCGACGGTAAGCGTCGGCCGATCCGACGATCCACCGGAGAAACGACGGTTCACGGTGGGACGACCCATCGCGGGCACGTCCGTGCGCGTGCTCGAGGCCGACGGAACCGAGCTGCCGGTGGAGAGCGTGGGCGAGATCGCGGTGAAGGGACCTGGCGTGATGCTCGGGTACCACAGGCAGCCGAAGGAGACCAAGGCGGCCTTCGACTCGGAAGGCTATTTCCTGACGGGCGACCTCGGCCTGCTCGACGAGGAAGGCTACCTGCATTTGGTCGGCCGCAAGAAGGACGTTATCATCAAAGCTGGCTTCAACGTGTACCCCCGGGAGGTCGAGGCTCGCATAGAGTCGCATCCGGCGGTGCAGGAAGTGGCTGCGGTCGGCCTCGCCGATCCGCTGCTCGGTGAAGCCATCTGTGCCTGCGTCGTCCCTGTCGAGGGGGCGATCGTGACGGACCGGGAGATCGTGGACTGGTGCCGCGAAACGCTCGCGGACCCCAAGGTCCCCGATCAGGTCCGTTTCATCGAACAGCTCCCACGGACGGACACGGGGCAGGTACGGAGGACCGATCTCGTCCGCATAGTCGCGGAAGAGCCATCGGTCTGACCGGAGGCCGCGACGCCCATGGTGGGCGCCTCCAACGGCTTCCCCGACCTCGTCCGCGCTCTAGCGACGTGGAGGTGGTGGGGAGGTCTCGCGGCATCACAATACAGTCTGCGAGAACGAGCTGAATGACTGCTCCGTACACACGGGCGCCACATCGTGGCGACCCGGGCCACGCAGGGGTCGAATCCCTGCACGCCGCGCTGCTCATCGACTTCGACAACGTCACGATGGGCATGCGCTCCGATCTCTCCAAAGAGCTCAAGCACCTCCTCGACTCCGACGTCATCAAGGGGAAGGTGAGCGTACAGAGGGCCTACGCCGATTGGCGCAGGTATCCCCAGTACATCGTCCCGCTCTCCGAGAACTCGGTCGATCTGATCTTCGCCCCGGCCTACGGGAGCAATAAGAAGAACGCGACCGACATCCGCATGGCGATCGACGCGCTGGAGCTCGTCTTCACGCGCCCGGAGATCGGCACCTTCATCCTGCTGACCGGTGACTCCGACTTCTCGAGCCTCGTGCTCAAGCTGAAGGAGTACGGCAAGTACGTCATCGGCGTCGGAATCCAGGAGTCGAGCTCGGACATCCTCGTGCAGAACTGCGACGAGTACTACTCATACACCGGCCTGACCGGGCTCACCAAGACGACGGAGCTCAGCGGTCGTGGTGAGGATCCGTGGATTCTCGTGAAGGACGCCATCGCCAAGATGGTGTCGCGCGACGACGTCATGCGGTCGGATCGACTCAAGCAGGTCATGCAGGAGATCGATCAGAACTTCGACGAGAAGGCGATCGGCTTCAGCAAGTTCAGCAAGTTCCTCGCCGAGGCGTCGTCCCGCGGGCTCATCGAGCTCACGAAGGTGGGGAACGGCCAGTACGAGGTCGGCCCTGCCAGGGGTGGCTCGGGCGGCTCCGGGCGCTCGAGCTCCGGGAACGGCCGCAACCGTCGCGGCAGAGGACGTCGGGACAGCCGCGAGGGACGCGGCGGCGGACAGGAGTCCAAGTCGCGTCAGGCGGCCTCCCAGCCGTCGTCCCAGCCGTCCTCCGGGGATCCCCTCCAGGACGCATACGGGGTGCTCCGGTCGGCGTTGGAGCGGTTGCGTGATGCCGGCCGGGAGCCGGCGCGCGACTCGGACGTGAAGCGGAAGATCCTCGAGGAGCAGCCCGACTTCGACGAGACCGACCTGGGCTTCCCGAAGTTCAGCCGCTTCCTGGCACAGGCCGAGGAGCACGGGGTGATACGGCTCGATCGGGGGGACGCCGGCAATCTGGACGTGTCGTTGCCCGACGGGGCAGCTCCCGGGAAGTCGCCGGCCGAGGAGGATGAGGCTCAGGCCGAGGAGCCGGAGGCCCGAGCCCAGGAGTCGCAGTCGGACGAGGCTCCCGAACAGAGCCACGGCGTGGAAGAGCGAGAGATCCCGGACGAGGCGGGCGCGACCGTCGTCGACGTTCTCCCCACGGAGCCGGAGGATACCGGACTCCGCCTCGGTCCGCGCAGGGGCTCGACCCGCAGGCGGCACGACGAGGACGTCGTCCCGCTCTTCGAGGGGCAGGCCGCGAGCGCGCCCGAGACGGAGACCACGGAGAATGCGTCCGCCCAGCGCGAAGCCGGCGCGACGACGACGGCCTCCCTGGACCTCGGTGAGCTCGGGCTCCCGAACGAGCCGGACTCGATCGTCCGATACCTGACCCACCGGTATCGGGGCGTCGGTGAAAAGACGGCGGAGACGCTGGTCGAGCACTTCGGCGTCGGCATCTTCGAGACGATGGCCAACGATCCGGACGCCATCTCACGGGTCGTTCCCGCGGGGAGGGCCGAGCAGGTCCTCGAGGCGTGGACAGCCGACTACGAGCGCCGGATCGGCTCGAAGGGCTCGGGTAACGGCAGCGAGAGCGGAGACCGGGACGGCAACCGGCGTCGCGGCCGGGGACGCGGTCGCGGGCGTCACCGGGACTGAGTCCAGTCGTCGCCGGGCGCGGCGTCCGGTTGACGACGCGGCTTGCGAAGGGCCGATGGCGCCGTGGAGTGACGGGGTCCCGCTCGACCGGGCGTTTCCCGACGCGCTCCTCCGCCTCCCGGTGGTGGACGCCGCGCGGGCCTTGCTCGGAAGCGTGCTCGAGTCCTCGATAGGCGGGGCCACCGTGGCCGGTGTGATCGTCGAGACCGAGGCGTACGCCGGCCCCGACGATCCCGCGTCCCACGCGGCCACGCGCTCCGGGCCGACCGAGCGCAACCGCGCGATGTTCGGGCCTCCGGGTCACGCCTATGTGTATCGGAGCTACGGCGTGCACTGGTGCATGAACGTGGTGACGGGGGAGCCGGGACGGGGCCAGGCGGTGCTCATTCGTGGCCTGGACCCGGTTGCGGGCACAGCCGTCATGGAACGGCGGCGCGGTGGGCGTCGGCCTCTCGCGGCCGGTCCGGGCCGACTCGCCGAGGCGCTGGCGGTCACGGACGCCCTCTACGGCCATGATCTGAGAACACCTCCGCTCGTGCTGCGCGCTGGATGGTCCGTCGACGAGCGGCTCGTGGGTGTCTCGACCCGGGTCGGAGTGACCAAGGCGGCGGATCGACCGTACCGCTTCTACGTGCGCGGGTCGCGCGGGGTGTCGCGCCCGGACGGTTGGGGAGCACGAGGCGAGGCCTCCGCGCCGTGAGCGATCCGACGTGGGTCTCGGTCTTGCCGCCTCTGGTCGCGATCGGCCTCGCCATCTGGACACGCCAGGTCTACCTGTCTCTGGCCGGCGGGACGTGGCTCGCGTGGACGATCCTCGAGGGATGGAATCCGGTCGCCGGGCTCGGCGCGACCATCCAGGGGGCCGTGGCCGTCTTTTCGAGCTCGGGTGACACGGAGGTGATCCTCTTCACGCTGGTGATCGGGGCGCTCATCGCCACGGTCGAAGCCTCGGGGGGCGTACGCGGCTTCGTGGAACTGCTGGAGCGCAACCGCTGGGTCGACTCGGCGAGGAGGGCTCAGCTCCTCGCGTGGGCCACGGGCGTCGTGATCTTCATCGAGTCGAACATCACCGTGCTGGTGTCGGGCTCCGTCGCGCGCCCGCTCTTCGACCGCTACCGGTGCTCCCGCGAGAAGCTCGCGTACATCATCGACTCGACGTCGGCTCCGATCTGCATCCTCATCCCGCTGAACGCCTGGGGCGCCTACAACCTCGGCATCCTGGACGGCCTCGGGGTCGAGAATCCGCTCACGGTGTTCATGGAAGCGGTGGTCCTCAACTTCTACGCGATCGCGGCCGTCCTGATGGTCCTGGCCGTGATCCTGTGGGAGATCGACATCGGCCCGATGAGGCGCGCCGAAGCGCGTGCCGCGGAGGGTCGGGTCCTCCGGCCGGGAGCGACCCCCATGATCGACGAGGAGGTGCTCTCGCCCCGGCGGGTGGAGGGAGTCGAGCCCAGCGCGTTGCACATGGTGGCCCCCATCGCGGCGATGGTGCTGTTCATGCCGATCGGGCTCTATATCACCGGGGACGGCGTCCTCAGCGCCGGGTCGGGGTCCACGAGCGTGCTGTGGGCCGTCCTGGTGGGGCTGGCGGTCGCGTGGGCGCTGCTCCTCGTACGGACGAGCTTCACGGTGGACACCCTCGTGAAGGTCGCCTTGAAGGGGGCGGGTGCCCTGGTGCCGCTGGCGCTGATTCTGCTCCTGGCGCTGGCGCTCGGCGACGTCGTCGAGCAGCTGGGGACGGGTCGATGGGTGGCGGGGGTGACCGCGGGAACGATGCCGATGTTCCTCTACCTGCCGGTCGTGTTCGCCGTCTCCGGCGGGATCGCGTTCGCCACCGGGACGAGCTGGGGCACGTTCGCGATCATGCTTCCGATCGCGGTGCCCGCGGCGCTGACGTTGGATCTCCCGTTGGCCCCGTTCGTCGCGGCTTCCCTGTCGGGAGGGATCTTCGGCGACCACTGCTCACCGATCAGCGACACCACCATCATCTCGTCGATGGCCGCGGCGACCGACCATATCGACCACGTGAGAACCCAGCTTCCGTACGCCTTGATCGGTGGAGCGATCGCCGCGGTCTGCTTCGCGATCGTCGGTGCCGTTCTATGACGAATCCACGCGACTCCCTGCACGGATCCCGCCTCGCGGTGGGGGGTAGGGGGCGCCGCCGACCTTTCCACAAGACACGGAGACGTTCGCCTTGAACCTGGTCGTCTGTCTCAAGCGGGTGCCCGACACCGAGACCCGCATCCGCATCGACGCGTCGGGGACCGCGATCGACCCGGCAGGGGTCAAGTACATCATCAGCCCCTACGACGAGTTCGCGATCGAGCTGGCGCTGCGCACCAAGGAGGCCGCTGGAGACGGAGACGTCGCGCTCGTCTCCCTGGGCGATTCGGCGTCCCAGGAGACCCTCCGGAAGGGGCTCGCGATGGGCGCCGACCGGGCGGTCCTCCTCACCGGTGAGGTCGGCATGGACGGGCTGGCGACGGCGAAGGCCCTCGCCGCCGAGCTGAACGAGGCGGATGCGCCGCTGGCACTCTTCGGTGTCAAGGCGATCGACGACGATCAGCAGCAGGTGGGACCCATGGTCGCGGCTCTCACGGGTCGGGCGTGCGTCACGGGCGTCTCGTCGTTCCAAGTCGCCGACGGCAAGGTCGTCTGCGAGCGGGAGGTCGAAGGCGGCGCGGAGGTCGTGGAGGCCACGCTTCCCGCCGTCCTGACGATCACCAAGGGCGAGATCGAGCCCCGTCTCGCGTCGCTCAAGGGCATCATGGCTGCCAAGAAGAAGCCGCTCGAGGAGAAGCCCGCCGTGGCGATGGAGTCCCGCATCAAGGTGCTCGCTCTGCGCGAGCCGGCTCCGCGGCCCGAGGGCCGGATCGTCGGGGAGGGTCCCGACGCCGTGCCCGAGCTCGTCCGTCTACTCCGTGAAGAAGCGAAGGCGATCTGATGGCCAACGTACTCGCAGTCGCAGAGACCCGGGACGGCAAGATCAGCGGAGCCGCCCGCGAAGCCACCTCCCTCGCCGCGGAGGTCGCGAGCGGCCTGGGAGGGCAGGCCGAGGTACTGGTGCTCGGAGGGCAGGGAGCCTCCAGTGGGGCCGGCGTCCTGGGCGCGTTCGGGGCCGCGTCGGTCTCGGTCGCCGAGCACGAGACTCTGGCAGAGTACCATCCTGAGGGCTACGCCGAAGTCGTGGTGTCGCACATAAGGGCCGGCGACTACGGAGCCGTCCTGTTCTCCGCCACGACCCAGGGCAAAGACCTCGCGCCGCGCGTCGCCGCGCTCCTCGACGTCCCATTGGCGACCGATGTCACCGCGGTGGAGGTCGAGGCCGGATCCGTGGTCCTGGAGCGTCCCGTCTACGCCGGCAAGGCGTTCGCACGGCTGGAGATTCAGGCGGCGCCGGTCGTGGCCTCCATCCGTCCCAACGTCTTTCCGCCGACCGAGTCGGGTGGCGAGGCGAGTGTCTCCACGTTCACACCGGAGTTGGACGCTGCGTCCTGGAAGGTGAAGGTCGTCGACCGGAAGCAGTCGGGCGGGGACGCCCTGGACGTGGCCGAGGCGTCCATCATCGTGTCCGGCGGCCGGGGCATGAAGGACCCCTCGAATTGGAATCTGCTCGAGGATCTCAGGGATGCCCTCGGTGCCGGCACGGCTCTGGGAGCTTCCCGCGCCGTCGTGGACGCCGGATGGCGGCCCCACGGAGAACAGGTCGGTCAGACCGGCAAGACGGTCGCGCCGACGCTCTACATCGCGGTGGGGATCTCCGGGGCCATCCAGCACCTGGCGGGCATGCGCACCTCCAAGACCATCGTGGCGATCAACC
>JASFUR010000079.1:0-10427 GCA_050050215.1 Gemmatimonadota bacterium | reverse complement strand
GAGTTCCAGCTCGTGACGCTCGACGGGGACACCGTGCGCTCCCTGGATCTCCGGGGCGAGGTGGTGGTCCTCAACTTCTGGGCCACCTGGTGTCTCCCGTGCCGACTCGAGATGCCGTCACTCCAGAGCTTGCACGAAGATCGGGGCGCCGACGGCGTGCGCGTGCTCGGCCTGGCCACCGACGTCGGCTCCGAGGGGGCCATCCGCGACTTCCTGGAGGAGCGCAGCATCACCTATCCCGTCGGGCGCGCGTCGGACGCGCAGCGGAGAGCGTTCGGCGGGATCGCCGGGATCCCGACGACATTCGTCATCGACCGGGACGGGGTCGTGCAGCACCGGGTGATCGGCTACTTCGCGCCCCCGGCGCTCCGGGCGGCGGTGTCACGGCTTCTCGAGCCCTGAGATAGTCGCGCGGGCGGCGCTCCGTGCCGCCAGCCTGCTCGAAACCTCGCCGGCGACGCTCCCGTACGTGATTCAGGCGATCCCGCCGCCGCCGCGCCGACTGCGGCTGGGGTCGAGAGTATCGCCACGACGCCCGGTCGAGCCGGGGAGGGTCCATGGATTCGTTCGTGCTGAATCTCCGGTACGCCGTTCGCCGGCTCCTGAAGAGCCCGCTGTTCACGCTCGTGGCGGTGCTCTCGCTCGCGCTCGGCATCGGGGCCAACACCGCGATCTTCAGCCTGGTCAACGCCGTCGTCATCCGCGACGTGGCATTCGACCATCCCGAGGAGCTCGTCGACATTTACGAGGCGTCGGACGGCTTCTCGCACGGGACGCTGTCGTACCCCGACTACGAGGACCTCGTGGAGTCGTCCAGGGACGTCTTCGAGTCGGTCGGCGGCATGCAGTACGCGTTCATCCAGGTCGACTTCGACGGCGGAGTCGAGACGCAGATGGGCGAGGCAGTGACCGGGAACTACTTCTCCCTTCTGGGCATCCGGCCCGCGGCCGGCCGCCTGATCTCGGAAGAGGACGACATCGACTGGGGCGCTCACCCCGTCGTGGTCGTCTCGTACGACTACTGGCAGAACCGCTACGCCGGCGATCCGGACGTGGTCGGCAGCGAGATTCGGCTGTCGGGTCGGCCGTACACGATCGTCGGCGTGGCGCCGGAGGACTTCTCGGGGACCATCCGCGGCCTCGAGCCGAGCCTCTACGTCCCCATCACGATGTACGATCAGGTCCAGGGGATCGCGGACAACTCTCTGGAGGAGCGAGGCAACCACAGCATGTTCGCGAAGGGCAGGCTCCTGCCCGGCGCGACCTTGGCCCGGGCGGAGGCGGTGACGGAAAGGCTCACCGGCACGCTTCAGGTCGACCATCCCGATGAGTGGCCGCCGGAGCAGGCATTCACCCTCGTTCCGACGGCCGATGTGCTTCTGAACCCGATGCTCGACCGCGTGATCGTCCCGGCGGCCGGCATGCTGATGGTGGTCGTCGGACTCGTGCTGCTCATCGCGTGCGCCAACCTCGCCAGCTTCCTCCTCGCCAGGGCCACGGACCGTCGCAAGGAGATCGCCGTGCGGCTCGCGCTCGGTGCGCGACGCCGGACGCTCGTGGGGCAACTCCTCACCGAGACGGTGCTGCTCTCCTCGCTCGGCGGGCTCGCGGGTGTGGCGCTCGCCGTGTGGGCGCTCAGGGGCCTCGTGTCCGCCGACTTGCCGCTTCCGATCCCGATCACGCTGGACCTGTCGCTCGATCCGACGGTGCTCGTCTTCTCGCTGGTCGTCTCCGTCGCGGCCGGGGTGCTCTTCGGGCTCGCTCCCGCCTTGCAGGGCACGAATCCCGACGTCGCCCCGACGCTCAGGGACGAGAGCGGGAGCGGGGGGCGGACGCGCGGCTCGGCGTTGCGGGACGCGCTCGTCGTGGCGCAGGTCGCGGTCTCCGTCGTCCTCCTGGTGGGCGCTGGCCTCTTCCTTCGCAGCCTCGACGCGTCCAGGAACATCGACCCCGGCTTCGGCGCCCAGCCGGCGGGTATTCTGCAGATGATCGTTCCGGGGGACCGGTACTCGGAGGAGGAGGGGCGCATCTTCATGCAGACGCTCGAGGACCGCATCCAGGAGATCCCGGGTGTCGAGAGCGTCGGCTACATCGACAACCTCCACCTCAACACGCTCAGCACGATGGGCGTGCGAGTTCGGGTGCCCGGCGTCGATCCTCCCCCCGGAACCGACTTCTACTCCGTGGACGTCGCCCGCATCGACGACGGCTTCCTCGAGACCGTGGGCATCTCGGTGGTGGACGGGCGCGGCTTCGACGAACGGGACGTGCCGGAGGGCGATCCGGTCGTGCTCGTCAGCCAGGAGTTCGAGCGGCGCTTCTTTCCTTCGGGCAACGCCGTCGGCAGCACCATCACCGTGAACGACGACGAGGCGCGCATCGTCGGTGTCACGACCGACGCCAAGGTCCGCCAGATCGGCGAGGACACGCGTCCGTTCATCTACCGCAGCTACCGGCAGAACTACTCGTCCATCGCCTGGGTTGTCGCACGCACGGGGGGTGACGCCGACCGGCTCACGCTCGACATGATCGGGGCCGCGAGGGAGCTGGAGCCGGAGATCATGATCATGAACAGCACGACCATGGAGCGACATCTCTCGGTCATGTTCGTCGCCCGCGAGCTCGGTGCCGCGGTCGTCGGCGGGTTCGCACTGCTGGCCCTCGTTCTCGCGAGCATCGGGCTGTACGGGCTGGTCAGCTACGCCGTCGCACGGCGCGTGAAGGAGGTCGGGATTCGACTCTCACTCGGGGCCGACGCGGCGTCCGTCGTTCGCATGCTGACCGGCTCGGGGCTGAAGCTCGTGGCGCTGGGTGGCGCGATCGGGCTGGCCCTCTCGGCTGTGCTGGCCCGGCTGCTCTCGAGCCTGCTCTACGGCGTCCCGGCCCTGGACCTGCTGACCTTCGTGACGGTGCCAGTGGTGCTGGGCGCGGTAGCGCTCCTCGCGGCGTGGGTCCCCGCGCGGCGCGTCACGAAGATCGATCCGGTCGGCGCGCTCAGGAGCGACTAGCGCCGCTCGGCTTCACGCCGGACACCGGCCCCGAGACCGCGCTGAACAGGAGCACGGCTCGGTCACGCCGGATGAGCGAGGCGTCGGTCTCGTTGCTGGCTTGGACCGCCCGTCCCAGCGACGTTGAAGGACCCTCGCTCGAGCCCCGCCCCAGGAAGCACACCAGTGAGCGCCAGGCCCAAGACCGTTCGGGAGGCTCGTTCCTTCGTCGCGCAGCTCGGCTACGAGGATGCCTTCCACCACCGCCGAATCGCCGAAACCGCGTTCTTCGTGCCCAGAGCCGACGAGGGAGACCGGCTCGTGGACCTGGGTACGCACCCGCTCGTTCTGCACGTGGTCGCCGAGATCGCGGGGTACGAGGACGCGCGAGGTGTCGATCTGCGCGAGGGCGGAGAGCCTTCCTGGCCGGTGAGGCTGCCCGAGACGGACTGGGCTCCGAGCCGCGAGTACCGCATCCACAACGCCGACCTGCAGCGCGACCTCCTACCGTTCCCCGACGCGAGCGTGGACGTCGTCACCTCGTTCGAGACGCTCGAGCACCTGCTCGATCCGATGCATCTGCTCATCGAGGCGAACCGGATTCTCAAGCCCGGGGGCTGGCTCGTCCTCACCACGCCGAACCCGATCTCGTGGAGGTCCGTGCTTCGGGCCGCGGTCCACAAGCACCCACTGCTCTTCCCGTTTCTACTCCGAGGGCACGATACCAACCGGCACAACATCGAGTATCTGCCATCGATGGTGCGTGCCATGGTCGAGGCCGCGGGGTTCGCGGGCGAGGTCTCGACCCGGTCGTGGTGGTACCGGGTCTCCTGGATTCAGAAGCTGCGTCTCGTGCTGGCGGGATTCAGGCCCGGCGATCGCGGAGACATCATCGTCGTGAAGGTGCGGAAGAGTTCGGACCCGCGGACGCGGTATCCGGTCGAGGTGTACCTGCCGGAAGGGTAGGGTCTCTCCCCGGCCGTCAGTCCTTCAGCTCCGTATCGAAGAGCTCGAGCACCCGCTGCCAGTGTCGCTCGGCGGCCTCCTCGTCGTAGACGGAGTGATCCTCGATCGCGAACCCGTGCTTTGCGCCCGCATAGAGCTCCAGGGTGTAGTCGACGCCCGCGGCGTCGAGGGCCTCGCGTAGCGCCTGTTGATGCTCGGACGTGCAGCTCCTGTCCTCGTCGGCGATGCCCAGATAGACGACGCCCTGGATCTGTCCGGCCCGCAGGTGCGGGCTGTCGGGCGCGTCGGTGACCAGCCCGCCGGGATGGATCGACGCGGATGCGGCCACACGGTCGGGAAGCTCCTCGGCCATGCAGAAGGCCATCCTCCCGCCCATGCAGTAGCCGACGCATCCGAAGCGCTCGGTAGCCACTCGGCCGTCCTTGGCGACCTCGTCCACGAGGGCCAGGGTGTCGGCCGCGACCTGATCCACCTTCACCGCGTGCATCAGCGCCATGATCCGCGCCCGCTCGTCGGGGTCGTCGAACACCGTGGATGGCTCGAACGGCTCGAACGGGCCGGAGCGCCAGTAGAGGTTGGGCTGGAGCACGGCGTAGCCGGCGTCGTTGAGGCGCTCGGCCATCTCCTCCAGGGCCGGACGGAGGCCGAAGGCGTCCATGTAGAAGACCACGAGCGGCCAGGGGCCGTCCCCGGCCGGCTCGAAGAAGAGGGCATCCAGCGCGCCTTCGGGCCGCTGCAGCTTGATCCGTTCCTTGCTCATGTCGTCCTCACTCTCGGGTCCCGTTCTCGCGCCGGGCAAGGTACGGACGACGATGCTGTTCCGCAGATCGTATCGAGGCGGCGCCCCGGATCCGCTCAGCGTTCCCCGGTCGGTACCCCGTCGAAGAAGTCCACCTGCCCGGTCTCGAGCGAGTACTCCGCGCCGACGATACGGAGGCCGTCGCTCTCGATGAGGTCCTCAAGGATCTGCGATCCGTGGCGGAGCTGATTGGCCGACGCACGGATGTTGGCCCGTACGGAGTGGGCGATCAGCGCTTCCCTGTCGTCACGCAGCTCCGTGTCGCGCAGGTCTTCGACCGCGGGACGGATGCGGTCCACGATCGAGCGCAGGTTCGGAGAGCGGCTCCGCTCGGGCTGCTCGAGCTCGTCGACCGTAGCAGTGACCGCGCCGCAGTTCGAGTGGCCCAGCACCACGACCAGCCGGGTACTGAAGGCGTACGCCGCGAACTCGACGCTTCCGATGAGCGACGGCGCGATCACGTTCCCCGCGACCCGGATCACGAAGAGGTCGCCCAAGCCCTGGTCGAAGACGATCTCGACCGGGACACGCGAGTCGGAGCAGCCGACCACGATCGCGAACGGCTTCTGGCCCTGAGCCAGCTCCCGGCGTCGAGCCTGGCTCGTCAGCATGGTCGGCTCCGAGTCGTCGGACGAAAACCGGAGGTTGCCGTCGCGCAGTCGTTCGAGGGCTTCTTGCCAGGGAATCATCGGGAGGGTGTTGGAGGGAGGTCTGAGGCCGAAATGATATCTCCGCTTTTCCGGGTGGCAAACTGGGGTGGAGAAACGGCCGAGATGGCCTCGACCGAGGCGCCCTATGATGTTAGGGTTTCGGGCTACAAACGCCTCGCTAGCTCAACTGGCAGAGCAACTGACTCTTAATCAGTAGGTTCGGGGTTCGAGTCCCTGGCGGGGCACTGGCCGGAAGCTCAGGCGGGATCTGGGTTTCCGGCTCTTTTGTTGCTCTCAGTTCCGGGCCGACGTTGTGGTTGACGCCCCAACAACAGGCCCCAACAACTCGGGTTGCGTCAGAAGGACTGGGCGGTACTCACCGTCAGAGAGCCCAACCCCGGCCAACTCCAGGCCTCAAGATCGCTTGCCCGCCCCCGCTGCGAACAGGATGTTGCCCACGCCCTGATCTTCTCGTGGGGGGAGCCTGGATGAGCGCAGCGGGACGGACCGAACGCTTGGACGCCGGTCTAGCCGGCAGGTACCGGATTGAGCGCAAGCTCGGTGAACCCGTTATGGCCTGAGCGGAGCCGGGTGACGAGGAAGTAGTCGATGCTACAGGATCTACGATTCGCACTGCGGACGCTCCGGAGCAGCCCCGGCTTCACGCTGGTCGTGATGGCGACGCTGGGGCTGGGGATTGGCATCAATACCGCGATCTTCACGTTGGTCAACGGCGTCTTCTTGCGGCCGCTTCCCTACACCCAGCCCGAGCGGGTGATGACGGTGTGGGAGTCCAACCCGCAGCTGGATATTGCCCAGGACGGCGTCTCAGCGGGAACGTACCGCGACTGGACGGAGCGCGCCGGCTCATTCGCAGACCTGGGTGCGTATAGCCTCGAGACGCTCGTGTTGAGCGGCACCGACCAGCCAGAGCAGATCTCGGGGGCCTCGATTTCGCCGTCGGTCTTCGATGTCGTTGAGGTGCAACCCACCCTGGGCCGTGGATTCCGGGAGGAGGAGGCCACGCCCGGCAACAACTTCGTTGTTGTCCTGTCCTACGGACTCTGGGTCCAGCGCTTCGGGGCCGACTTGGACGTGCTCGGTACCGCGATCACCCTGAACGGCGAGCCGTTCACCGTAGTGGGGGTGATGCCCCCCCGCTTCGAGTTTCCGCCCGACGCCGATGCCGTACAGCTTTGGACGCCGCTGGCGATCAATGCTGGACTGTTCGATGTCCGTGCGATGCGCGTCTACAACGTGGTAGGGCGCCTTGCACCCGGTGTCTCGGTGGACCAGGCGCGTGCCGAAATGTCATCGATCTCGCTCAGCATCGCGGAGGAGAATCCGGAGTCGAATCGCGGCTGGGGCGCAAACGTCACGCCGGCGTTGGAGCAGGTCGTGGGGAACTATTCCACGCTCATCACCGTGTTGGCGGGCGCGGCGGGGCTCGTACTACTGATCGGGTGCGTGAACATCGCAAACCTCATCCTGGCACGGGCTTCGGTGAGCCAGCGGGAGTTCGCGATTCGGGCGGCCCTGGGCGCGGGGAGGGGGAGGCTTCTGCGCAGGTCGCTCGCGGAGAGCTTCGTGCTGGTGTTCCTGGGGGGTAGTGTGGGCATTGGCCTGGCGTTCATCGGCGTGGCCTTCCTCAAGAGATTGCTGCCACCCGAGTTGCCTCGCATCGATGAGATCGGGATCGACGGGACCGTTCTCTCGTTCGCGGTACTGGGTTCGCTGCTTGCTGGGGCCTTCTTCGGACTCTACCCGGCTCTTCGCGCCATGCGACCCCGTCTCGTCGAGATCCTGAGCGACGCGGGTCGGGGCGGCTTTGGGGGGCGCGCTTCCCGGCGTCTCCTCAACGCCATGGTCTCCGGACAGGTGGCGCTTGCGCTCCTCCTCCTCCTCAGCGCGGGTGTGATGGTGCGCAGCTTCTCACGGCTTCTCCAGGTAGAGCCGGGCTTTCGCACGGAGGACGTGATCGTCGCCATGCTCTCGTTACCCGAGAACGAGTTCGGGGACCGTGACAGCCAGGTTCAGTTTTGGAACGAGCTGGTGGACCGGGTGAGTGCCCTCCCGGATGTGGAGGCAGCCGGGGCGACCTCGGGACTACCCATGAGCCCGTTGGGCAGCGACTTCGATCTCCCCATCCGCATCTTGGGCCGTGAGGCTCCGAGCTCAGCTGAGCAGCCGAGAGCAGGTTACCGGGCGGTACTCCCCGGGTACTTCGAGACTATGGGGATGCAGCTCATTCGCGGCCGGTTGCTCGACCGGTTCGACCGCGAGCAAGGTCGCCCCGTGATGGTGCTAAACGAGTCAGCCGAGCGACTGCTCTTTCCTTCGGAAGATCCGCTGGGTCAGATACTTGGCGTGCCGATGGCCGGCAGCATCGAGATCGTCGGGGTAGTGGGTGACGTCCATCACAACGGTCTCGACGCACCGCCGAGCCCCGAGCTTTTCGTGGCCTTCGAGAACTTCCCAGTTCGGGACATGCACCTGGTAGTCCATAGCGAAGGGGACGAGGCCGAGCTCGCTCAGGCGATTCGCGGACAGATCACGACGCTGGCTCCGGGACTACCCGTGACCCGCATCGCGACGATGGAGGAGTTGGTCTCCGACTCGCTGGCACAGCCCCGTTTCAACATGGCGCTCTTGCTGAGCTTCGCGCTCTGCGCGCTCGTGCTGGCGACCGTGGGGATCTACGGCGTCACATCGTACTCTGTCGCGCAACGGACCCGCGAGATCGGCCTCCGGATGGCGCTCGGGTCGGACGCCCCACGCACCTTCCGACTCGTGGTGGGTCAGACACTGGTCTACGTCATCGCTGGAGGTGCGCTGGGCGTCGTGGGCTCCGTATTCGCGAGCCGCCTCCTTCGCGGGCTGCTGTACGAGGTGAGTCCGCTGGATACACCAACGCTCGTCAGCGTAGTGGCCGTGCTCCTCGTAACGGCCGCCGGGGCCGCTGGTCTTCCGGCTCGAAGGGCGACCCGCATCGATCCTATTGCGGCCCTGACGGGAGAGTAGTCCCGGCCGCGCCAGCTCGCTGGCCGCCGAAGATGAGCCGTGACGCCCCAACGCAGCCCCCGAACTCCGCGACAATGACGAAAGCAGATCCGCACGCTGAAGAACGCCCGCTCGCCCAACCCCCGTAATCGCAGCAATTTAGCGCAACTCAGGAGCACTGGGCCTATATGATGCACGCCTTCTCTTGATCAGTAGGTTCGGGTTCGAGTCCCTGGCGGGGCACTGGCCGGAAGACTGGACGGGAACAGGGTTTCCGGCCTCTTCTGTCACGCCACGAGTAGGCGATCGGCACGAGGCAACGGTGATGTGTCAGAATGGTGCTTGAGGGTCGACGGCGATGTTTCGCGCTATGCTAGGTGAGAGAGTCGTATGCACCCCAGGGCTAGCCGGAGGCCCCCCATGATCTTCAAGCGTCCATTCGTCCTCGTTTTCGCGTTGGCCGTCCTCGTCGTAGCCGCAGCGTGCGGTGATGGCCCAACCGACGACGGGGACCCCGAACCCATCAAGCCGATCCTCGTCCTGGGTGACGACTCGACCGAGGACAGTGTGATGACCATCCTCGAGGAAGCCGGAGTAGACGCCGAGTTCGGAGGGCTGTACTGGGAGTGGGACGGCTCGGGGCTCGATGACGTGTCCGCCGTCTTCTTCCTGACGGGCTACGAGTACAGCGAGACCGTGGCGGACTCGGTTCAGGAAGCGTTGGTGGACTTCGTCTCGGCCGGCGGTGGCATCATGACCACCGAGTGGCTGCTCTACGAGACGGGCGGGGGCTACTACGACATGATCGTCGCGATGGCGCCGTCGCTCTACGACGACGACTACGACTACTACACGGAGACGTATACCGTTGCCGCGCCGGCACATCCGATCGCCCAGGGACTGCCCGCCAGCTTCGCTACACCTGACGACGCTTGGTCGTACAGCCTGACCGTGGCCGACCCGACCCCCTCCAAGCAAGCCACCGTGGTGATTACCGGATCCGCGAGTGGCGACGCCGTCGTCGCCGGCAAGTACGGCCTGGGCCGTACCGTGCACTGGAACATGGCGGGACAGTACGAGGGTGAGGATATCTGGTCCACCGAGGTCCGTCAGATCCTGGTCAACATTGCGAAGTACATCTCGGGGGCCGCGAGCTAGACACTCTCGGGGGCTGAACACCGCTGGCGGCACCGGTGTTCGAGTCCCTGGAAGGCGTTGGCGGCAGGGCCTTCATCAGCCCCCTCGTCGCCGTCATGTGCCACGTCGACCGCTGCCGCCCGAACCCTCGGGCCTCTAGGGGACTCCCAGAGAGCGGTTGCTTCAGCGTCCCTGGACGTGTCGCGAACGAAGGCTGCACGGGGTGCAGGTTCCCGTCACGAGGACCTGGCCCTCGACGTCGAGAACGTCGCCAACACGGACCTCCGGACCCGAGGCTGGCGGCGGAACGATCCAGCGGATCCCGACCCCCTCGGCAACAGATCCGCAGAGATTCGGCTCCGTGGCCACGCTGTCCAGAGCTTCGACGATGAGGAGCCCGCGTCCAGCCAGCACCGAATCCACAGCGGCAGGGAAGGCGACGCCTTCATAAGTGCAGGAACCGCCGACGAGCGGGACGGTGTCCGAGTCCGACGCGTCGTTGCCGCTGATGGGTCGGGAGCGGTCCTTATCGCATCCGCTGAGAAGCGTGACGAAGGCGAAAAGAACCAGTAGCAGGCGAGTCAATTGTCGATCGCTCGCGACCATGTCTCCGGTCGTCATGGTTGGGCGCATGGTGATACTCCTATCCATCCGGCAATCCGGGGCCCTGGTCCATCTTGCAAAGGGGCCGGAGAGACGCGAGAAGCGCAACACACGCGGCCGACTCGAGCGGTCCAGGCAGATCGAGGGTTCGTGATTCGAGAAAGACGCTTCGGTACTCTGTCGAGTCGCGGATCGCGAACCCTGTCACCATGTTGTCACGGCGACTGCGACGTCAGCTATTCGGCCTCGACCGAAAGGAGACACGATGAGCAGAAGTAAGCTATG
>JASFUR010000078.1:0-10688 GCA_050050215.1 Gemmatimonadota bacterium | reverse complement strand
CGGACGCCGATCCGAGCGGCGTCGCATACGGGGTGGCGAACAGTGGCATCGACGCGCTGGTGCTCATCGACCCGGTCCACTCGGAGGCGTTCCGCACCATCGCCCAGGTCTACCGCCGGCCCACCCAACACGTGAGCGGGACGGAGACCGGTACGCAGGTCGTGGCGCTCACGGCCGGAACGGCGGCGTCGGAGTATCGGATCCGCTCGTCGGCCGACGTGCTCGAGCGGCCCCTCGTGAACGTGGTCGGCCAGATCCCGGGACGGCGCAGCGACGAGTACGTCGTCTTCTCGGCCCACTACGACCACCTCGGTCTCGTGCGGCCGCTCCAGGGCGACTCCATCGCGAACGGAGCCAACGACGACGCGTCCGGTGTGGCGGCGGTGATCTCGCTCGCGAAGCACTTCGCGGAGCAGGGCACGCCCGAGCGCACGCTCGTGTTCGCCGCGTTCACCGCCGAGGAGGCCGGCGGCTTCGGATCACGGTACTTCTCGAGTCGGCTCGATCCCGATCAGGTCGTGGCGATGTTCAATATCGAGATGATCGGGAAGCCGGCCGTGAGCGGTCCGAACACGGCCTGGGTCACCGGCTGGGATCGTTCTTCGTTCGGGACGATCCTCGAGGAGGCGGTCGAGGGCACCGAGTACGAGTTCTACGCCGACCCCTATCCGCAGTTGAACCTGTTCTACCGGTCGGACAACGCGAGCCTCGCCGCGCTCGGCGTGCCGGCCCACTCGATCTCGACGACCCCGATCGACGTCGACCGGGACTACCACATGGTCACGGACGAGGTGGGGACACTCGATTTCGACCACCTCACGAACACGATCGAGGCGATCGCGCGCGGGGCGGAGACGATCGTGTCGGGAGAAGCCACACCGACGAGGATCGAGCCGCTGAACTGACCGCGGCCCGGCGCCCGGACGTCGTCGGCTCGGTCCCGCGTTGGCCCCGGTGTCAGTCCCGTCGCCGGTCCGGTCCGCCCGATCGGTATCGACCCCCTTCGCTCAGCCGGTCCGCTCGATCCCGTATCGGACGACGTGCGTGGCGCCCGCCGCGTCGTGCGCGATGCCCCAGATCGAGTCGTCGCGGATCACGACGACTCGGAAGTTTGCCGGGAGCGCGGCCTCGGCGACCGGCTCGCCCGCCTCGTCCAGGACCATCCAGCGCTGGGGCTGCCCGGGAATCGGCTCGCGCTGCAGCCAGAGCATCCCTTCGTCGGTGAAGACCGCGTTGTTCACCGGCGGGTAGTGGGTCGGGAGGAACATCGCGCCGCGCACGAAGTCCTCCGCCTCGGCCGGACTGCCGAATGCTCCCTCGATGCGCGCCGCGCCCGCCGCGACGGTCTGGTCGATCACCGACTCGTCGATCTCGATCGGCTCGTACTCATAGCGGCGCGAGTAGATCGTGTCGCCCCATCCGTCCGAAACCGCGACGCCGTATGTGGCCGGCCCGCTCCCGTTGGGAAGCGTCCTGTCGATGCTGACGAGTCGTGAGCCGTCCATCGCGAAGATCGCGAACGCGTCGTCGCTGAGCGGGCTGCCCACGGGCAGCGGCCTGCCTCTCTCATCCTCGACCCGGCGGCCGGTCCGGTCGTAGCCGAGCCAGGCGACCGTGTCGACGCGCTGGCCATCCGGCTCGATCCTGAGCTGAGGAACGCGCCGCAGCGCCTCGCGGTCGACGGTCGGTGCCCAGGCGCTCCCGATCGCCATCGACCCGTCGGGGAAGACGGCGAACGGCATGCCCGGAGCGAACGGCGGGTCCACCGGCGTCGGCGTCAGGTTCTGAGTCCGCAGGAGCTCGCCGGCCTGCGTGAAGTAGCTGATCCGCCGCAGGCCGAAGTCGATGGCGTAGAGGGTGTCCCCGATGAGCCCCAGCCCGTAGATGCGGTCGAACTCGCCGGGATCGGATCCCCGCTCCCCGATGCGGCGAAGCGGCGTTCCCTCGTCGTCGTACACCAGGATCGTGCCCTGCATGAAGAGCGGGATGTAGATCTCCCCGTCCTCGTCGACGGCGATGGCGCTGACCTCGCCGAGACCCTGGTTCGGATTGGTCGCGCCCGTGATACGCACCTCCTCGACCACCGACCACTGCGGCAGATCGGTGCCCACGCTCTGGCCCCCGGCGCATCCGGCCAGCGTGGCGGCGGCGAGGACGGCGAGAAGGGTGGATCGTGTGGTTCGGGCGAGATGGAACATCGGGTCTCCGGCGGGGAAAGGGCCGACAACCTTAATCGGGTGGGGGCTCCTCGGCTACCGCGGTGACCCGTCCGGCCCGGCGCCCGACGCCCGAGGTCGGACGCGCGCCGGGCTCGGCCGCCTAGCTCGCCTGGAACGTGATCGGTAGGCTCACCCAGACCGGCACGGCGACGCCCTCGTTCTCCGCCGGAGAGAAGCGAAAGACGTCCGCGACGCTCATCGCCGCCCGGTCGAGCGGCTCGAGGCCGGAGCTGTCGTGGAGGATCGTGTTCGCGACGCGCCCGTCGGTCCCGATCAGGAACCAGACGTTCGCAGTGCCGCCGATACCGGCCTCGCGGAGCAAGGTCGGATACTCGTCGTTCAACGCCTCCACGACTTCGTCCGTGTTCGCGAGGGTGGGCGCGACCGTGAAGGGAGTGAACGTCGGCTGCTCCGTGTTCACGGTCAGCTCGGGCTCCAGCAGCTCGGCCGGGGTATCGGGCGTGCAGGCGGTCGTCAGGGCCAGCAGCGCGAGGGTCGGGATCAGGCCTCGGATGGCGCTCGTCGCGTGTCGTGCGTTCATCTTGAGTCTCCTTGTGTGGCGTGTAAGCTATGGAACTGGTGCGGACGCCGGAGCGGCACGGTGGTGTCCTCCGCGCTCAGCGCGGCTGGAACGTGATGGGCAGCGCGACCCAGACCGGCACGCGCTCGCCGCCGTTCATGGCCGGGCTGAACCGGTAGACCTCGGCCACATTCATGGCCGCCTGGTCCAGCGCGGGGTAGCCGGAGCTCTGGTTCAGGAGCGTCTTCTGGACCAGGCCCTCCGCGTCGATGTAGAACCAGACCTGCACCGTGCCCCCGATGCCGGAGTCGCGCACGACGGTGGGGTACTCGCGGGTGAGCGCCTGCTGCACGTCGGTCAGGTTCAGGAGCCTCGGCGGACTGGTAAACGGGGTGAACGTCGGTTGGGCGCTGAGGTCCGCGCGGGGCGCCGGGTCCAGGCCCGCCTCGGGATCGATGTCTTCCCGGATCCTCCCGACCCGCCGGGCGATGGGCAGCGAGGCCTCGTACTCCGCCGCGGCGAGTCGCCGTTCCGCCTCCACGAGTCGTTGGTCCAGGCTCTCGACGGCGCGGTCCGCCGCGTCGCGGAGATCGCCTCGCGCCTGAGCGCTTCCGATCCGAGCCCGTTGCACTTCCCGTCGGACTCGCTGGTACTCGGCCGCGGCCGCATCGATCGCCACCTGGGACTCGCTCACCACCGGCTCCGTCGGCCGTCGCACTCCCGCTCCATTGGAGACGACCTGGCGCGGCGGCTCGACCGCGGGCACGTCGGTGTCGGCGGACCCGAAGCTGAGCTCGGCCCGAATCGCGGGCACCGGGATCTCGAACGCCGCCACGATGAGCAGCACGCCGAACACCAGCGATACCATGAGCGCGGCGACCGACACCGCACGCGACGGTGTCGTCATGTTCAGGATCCGGCTCCGGAGGGGAGCCTCGGACTCGGCGAACGCGGCGACGGCGACGAGCCGTCCGCGGTCTCTCGCCGAGATCTCGATGAGAGTCCTTCCGTAGGTGCGCACGTCCGGCCGGCGGCGCAGCACGCGGCGGTCGCAGTCGAGCTCGATCGCCCGCAGCAGCCTCGCCGAGATCATCCAGACGACCGGATGCCACGGGGTCAGGATCGGGGCGATGCGCGACACGACCATGAGCCAGGGATCGCCGGCGCGGATGTGCTCCTGCTCGTGGAGGAGCACCAGCGAGCGCTTGTCGGCGGGCATGTCGGCGAGCCACCCGGGGACCAGCACCCGGGGCCGGACGAGCCCGGAGACCGCCGGGCCGAGGTCGTCGGTCAGCCACACCGGAACGTCGTCCATCGTGTCGCGGCGCCAGGACCGACCCGCCCGAGCGAGTCGGAGCGCGGCCACGGCGAGTCGGAGTCCGAGCAGCAGCGAGGCGGCCGCCCAGAGGAACACGAGCACGCTCGCGGCTCCGCCCTTGGCCGCGTCTCCCGTGAAGACGACGATCTCGGGGAGGCCGATGACGCCCGTCGTGGGCCCGGCTGCGGGGCTGCCCGCGCCGGGATTGCCGGCGACCATGGATCCCTGCAACAGACCGACGACCGGAAGGGCGAACGCGAGCACGAGCCCGGAGAGCCAGACCCAGCGCTCGGCCCGGCCGTGTCTGCGCAGCACGGCGGCAAGGGACCACGCGGCCAGGAGGACCGGCACGCCGACGGCGACGGAGTAGAGCAGCGCATACGCGATCATGGCGTGGGCTCCTTCGCCGGCACCGGCCGGCGGCCAGGGGTTCGGGCGTGGATGCGGGGGACGCTCATTGGTCGTCCTCCCCGAGCTCTCGGAGCCGGTCGTCGAGGAGGTCTCTCATGCGCCGGATCTCTGCGGCGTCCAGGTCGTTGTCGACCAGCTGGAGGAGCAGCTTCTCGGGGGAACCGCCGAAGAGGCGATCGGTGACGCGGCCGAGCGCGCTCTCGCCGGCTGCGTCGCGCTCGACCTCGGACGCGTACCGGTGCGCCCGACCCTCCGGCGTCCGCGAGACGTAGCCCTTGCCCTCCATCACCTTGAGCATGGTGAGGACCGTGTTGTACGCGAGCTCGTCTTCGAGCGCCTCCTGGACCTCGGCGACCGTCGAAGGGCCGCGGCTCCACAGGACCGCCATGATGTCCAGCTCCCGCTCGGTGAAGCGGATCTCCATCGTCTCGTCTCCTGACGTCCGAGTCCGATCTCCTAATACCTAAAGAATTAGGAGATAGCTTAAAGGGCGGTCCCGGATTTGTCAACTAATGTTTTGGGAGATAGCGGAGATCGCCGTCTCCCGCCGACACGCCCCTTTTCCGTATGCGCACGTCCCCGTCGGCTATTGACAGGATTCAGCCGCCGCAGTCCGGGCGGGCCGAGATGCATCCCTGCGGGCTTCGCAGGGGCCTCGAGGAGGTGGTGGGACGGTCGACCCGGCGGCGTCCCACCTCGGGGAGCCTCCAAGGCCCGGTTTGGTGCTCCTGCAGCCGCTGAGAGCTTCGCGGATCGACCCCGTATATTGAGGGGTCAACTCGTTGTACGACTTGAGGATGGGAGGTGTGGGGATGGGGATCGTCGACACGAAAGGCACCGGGTCCATGCAGACGGCGAGAGGCGCGCGCTCGGCGGTGGACGAAGGCGCGCCCGAGGCCGGACCCGCATGCGAGCCGGCATCCGAGCCGGCATCCGAGGCCCCACCCCAGCTCGCATCCGAGGCCGCCCCCGAGCCCCATCCGCCCGAGGCGGGTGCTACCGAATCCGCCCGGTTCCAGCGGATGGAGCGGGTGAGCGTGCTGTACGGCCAGATCACTGCCGCAACCCGTGAATTCCTTCGTGCGGTGGCGGAGTGCGATCGCCATCGGGACTGGGCCGAGGAGGGGTTCGCATGCTGCGCCGACTGGCTGGCCTGGCGCATCGGCATCGCACGCGGCACCGCGCGGGAGAAGGTCAGGGCCGCGCGGGCATTGGAGGGGCTGCCGCAGATATCGGAGGCCATGGGGCGGGGTGAGATCTCGTTCAGCAAGGTGCGGGCGCTGACCCGCGTCGCCCGTCCGGAGAGCGAGGCCGAGCTCCTCGCGTACGCACGCTCAACGTCGACGGCAGGCCTGGAACGGTTGGTCCGTGGCTGGAAGGCACTCGACCGCGAGGACGAGCAGAAGCTGGAGCGCGTGCAGCACAGGCTCCGACGCTTCTCGGTCTATCCGGACGGGAGCGGCAGCTACGAAGTAAGAGGCAAGCTGACCGCGGAGGTCGCGGCTGTGCTGATGCGTGCCATCGAGGCAGCGAGCGACGCCTTGTACCGGGAGCATCGCAACGAGGGCGGCCCCGCACGTGGAGCGGGCGGAGGCCGTGCGGTCGGGGACGAATCGGCGCCGGCGCCCGAACAGCTGCGGGCCGATGCGCTGGGGCTGCTGGCCGAACGCGCGTTGGCGGCGGGCTTCGGCGGCGACGTCCCCGTGAGCGGAAGCCGAGCCGAGCGCACTCAGGTGATGTTGCACGTGGTGCCCGAGACCCTGGCCGAGTCCGGCGAGCCCGGGATGAGCGAGCTGGAGGACGGGACCCGCGTTTCAGCTGAAACGTCACGTCGCATGAGCTGTGACGCTTCGAGGGTCGTCGTCGAGAAGTCGGCGGACGGCGAAGTCCTGCGTGTGGGCCGGAAGACGCGGACGATCCCACCCGCACTGAGGCGCGCCCTCGAGGTCCGGGACCGAGGGTGTCGCTTTCCGGGGTGCGGGCTGCGGTTCACGGACGGGCACCACATCGTGCACTGGGCGGACGGCGGCCGGACCGATCTCGACAACACGGTGCTCCTATGTCGCAGGCATCACCGACTGGTCCACGAGGAGGGGCACCGGATCTGCATGGACGGCGAGGGTCGGGTCGTATTCTTCGCACCGGGCGGTCGACCGATCGCCGGGGCCGGACGACCGGCCACCCTGGGAGCGACTCCCGTCGCCGACCTGATCGGACAGAACCGCAGCCGCGGTGCCATGCCGAAGTGGGACACGATCCTGCCGACCCGGCATTACCGGTCGCCGATTGCCTGGGAGCTCGAGGCCGACGCATGTGAGGCGCTGGATCGTGCAGCCGAGCGTCCCGGACCTTCCAACGCGGGGGAAGCCGAGTCTCCGGAGGCGGGAGGGCCGGAGCCCGCCGAGACCCACGAGGGAACGCCGGGGACGAGCCCACCGCGTGCCTCCGAGCCTCGAAGCGCCGCCTGAAGCCGGGGTCCCGGCGGCGCCGCCGCTGCCGGCGAAGTCTCTCGCCTAGACGTCGAAGAACGCGGCGACGAACTCCGTGGCGGGCCGAGCCGCGAGCTCGGCCGGGGGCCCGCTCTGGACGATGCGGCCAGCCTCGATGACGTGCACCTGGGCGCCCAGCTCGCGCACGTCCTTGGCGTCGTGGGATACGACCAGCGCAGCTCCCTTCCGCTCGGCGAAGTACCGGACCAGGAAGCCGCGGATCGACCGGCGAGCCCGGGCGTCCAGAGCGGCCAGCGGCTCGTCGAGAAGCAGGATGCGCGGCTCGACCATCAGGGCGCGCGCGAGCGCCACCCGCTGCTGCTCGCCCCCCGAAAGGGCCCTCGGTGACCGGTTGGCCAGGTGCTCGCAACCCAGCTCGGCCATCTGCTCGAGCGCTCGCGTCCGCCGATCCGTTCGGCTCGGCCCCGGACCGCGGGCCGCCCACGCGAACGCAACGTTCTCGAGCACGCTCAGGTGCGGGAAGAGCCCGTAGCCCTGAGGGACGTACCCGACGTGGCGCTCCTCAGGGGGGAGATCGATCGCGCCCATGGCGTCGAAGACGGCGGTGTCTCCCAACCGCATCGACCCGGCGTCCGGACGGTGCGCGCCGGCGATCGTGCGCAACAGCGTCGTCTTCCCCGATCCGTTCGGCCCGATGAGCGCGACCGGCTCGTCGCCGCCCCCGAGCTCGACGTCCAGATCGAGCGCTCCGAGCCGCATGCGGACCGCCACTTCCCAGCTCATGCCGCGTCGCTCCGGACCGACCGAACCGGCGCGACCGCGGCCGAGCCCAACCGCTTCCAGAGCGACGGAGCGGCCCGCAGCGCGAGCAGCAGCACGAGCGCGGTCAGGGCGAGCACCAACGCCAGAGCGAGCGCGACGCGGACGTCCGACTCGAGCGCCATGTAGATCGCCAGCGGCATCGTCTGGGTCGTGCCGGGAAGGTTGCCCGCGAAGAGCAGCGTGGCGCCGAACTCGCCCAGCGCCCTGGCCCAGGCGAGGGCGGCACCCACCACGACTCCGGGCAGCGCCATCGGGAGCGCGACCCTGAGGAACGCTCCCGTCGGCGACTGGCCGAGCGTCCGCGCGACGATCAACAAATCCTCGTCCACCGCCCGGAACGCCGCGGCCGCCGCCTGGACGAAGAACGGCGCCGACACGACCAGCTGGGCGAGCACCACGGCCGTGGTCGTGAACGGGACCTGGATGCCCGCCGCACCCAGCATCCCCCCGAAGACCCCGCGCCTGCCGAACGTCTGCAGCAGCGCGATGCCGACCACCGCCGGTGGCACCACGATGGGGAGATCCACGAGCACCTCGACCACCCGGGCGAGCCGCGAGGTCGAGCGACCCAGCCACCAGGCGAGCGGGATCCCCATCATCACCACGAGCAGCAGGCTCACGAGCGTCGTGCGGGCGCTGAGCAGGAGCGCCGGGAGAAAGAGCGGATCGCCCATCGCCTGCGCGAGGTCGGCCGGAGACGACGCGAGCGCGAGCGCCATCATCGGGAGCACGAGCAGGATCAGGATCGGGAGCGCGACCAGCGCCCCCGGGAGCCCCGCGACTCGCCTCACGGGACGACGAACCCGTGCCGCTCGAGCACCTCGCGACCCACCGCCGAGCGAACGAGCGCATCCCACTCGCCCGCCTGAGCCGGGGCCGCCTCGGACCCCGGCTCAGCTCCGACCTCGCCGGCTTCGTCGGGCCGGCGCACCTCCCCCATGAGGTAGTCCGCTCGCACGTTCACCGAGGCGGGGATCGGGATCATGCGCACCCGGTCGGACGCCGCGGCGTCGGTTCGATACACGACGGCCGCGTCGGCCTCGCCCAGCTCCACCTTCGAGCGCGCCAGCCGCACGTTCGACTCCTCGGACACCACGTGCGCCAGCACGTCCGCCGAGAACCCGGGCCGGATGACGGAGTCGGCCGCCGCGAGCGTCTCGCGCGCATACCGCCCGACCGGCACGGCGGGGGTCCCGAGCACGATGCGCTCCGCCCGAGGGAGATCCTCGAACGACTCGATGTCGGCCGGATTGTCCGGCGGCACCACGATCACGAGCTCGTTGTAGGCGAACACACGGGCCTCGTCCATGAGGCCCTCGCCGATCAGCGCCTCCACGTGCTCGGCATCGGCCGACGCGAAGACGTCGGCGGGCGCGCCCTCCTCGATCTGCACGCGCAGCACCTGGCTCCCCGAGAACGTCATTTCGACCCGGACGCCTGGGTGGGTCCCCATGAACGTCTCGGCGAGCTCGGTGAACGCCTCCGTGAGGGACGACGCGGCATAGACCGAGAGCGTCGCGCGCTCGGACCCGGCTCCGCAGGAGCACGCCCCGAGCAGCAGCCCGGCCGCGATCCACCGCCCGAAACGAAGCCTCACGCGGCCTCGAGCGTCGTGACCTGGCCGCTCAGATCCGTGTCGTAGCCCGGTACGTGCGCCATCTCCGCGCGGAACGCCGGGTCGTCGAGCGTCTCGATGAGCCGCGAGACCGGACCCGTGCGCGCGAGCGAGGCCGGGAGGACCAGGTCGAAGCGCTCCTCGGTGAGCGCCACGAAGTCGAGGCCGCTCGCGAGCGCGACCCCCTCGATGGCCACACCCACGTCGGCCGCGCCGGACCGCACGAGCTGCGCCACCTCCGCGTGTCCGGCGGCTTCGGGTCCGGCGAGCTCCGCGCCCGACGCACCCGCCGAAGAGAGCAGCCCCGCCACGAGCCGGTGCGCGCCCGCGCCCTCCTCGCGCCGCGCGAACCGCAGGCCGGGCCTCAGGAGGTCCTCGCCGCCGCGGATCCCCATCGGATTGCCCGCCGGGACCACGAAGCCCTCCCGCCAGCGGGTCAGGTTCACGATCAGCATGGGCTCGCCGGGGAAGAGCTCGCGGATGAGCGGCGCGTGATCTTCGCCCGCTCCCGCTCCCGAGAGATGCACCCCTGCCACGTGGATCAGCTTCGACTCCAGGAGCTCGAGCGAGCGCGTGCTTCCGGTCGGGATCCAGGTGGCGCGGGCATCGGCGAAGCGACTCCCCACCCGCTGGGCCAGCATGCCGAGAATCGGGGCGCACCCCGTCACCAGGACGTTGCCGCGCAGAAGACCCGGATCGGTGAGCGGCTCGAGGAGCGCGGTGCGCTCGCTGACGGTGGCGGTCACGATCGCGTCCGCCGTGACCGTTCCGTCGGCGGGGAGCCCGTGCGCGACCCACGAGCCGTCCACCTCGCCGACCGCCACTCTGGCCCCCGCCGCGATACCCGCCGAGCCGCCCGCCCCGGTGCCCGCCGTCGCCGCACCCGACGTGGCGGACACCGGCTGAGCGAGTCGGGCCGTGAGCCCCGTCCCCGTGCTCAGCCTGAACAGGTCGTGCACGCCGCAGCGCAGCGCCTGGGCCAGCCGCAGGCTCAACGTCGTCGCGGGCACCTGCCGGCCCCCCTCGATGCCGACCACGGCCTGCCGGCTCACCCCCACCAGGTCCGCGAGCTCCTGCTGGGAGAGGCCGAGGCGCTCGCGGTGGCGGCGGACGTCGTTGACGAGCGTGGGCTCGGTCATGCGTGGGCTCCGGGGGAGAGGCGCGTGAGCCCGAGACACCGCGCCGCTGCTGCAATGCGCGCCGCCCTCGGGCCCGTGGTGTCAACTGGACACGACATTTAGTCATATATGCCAGACATCCGCGACGCAAGCCGCCCGCTCGCCGGACCCCGCAACGACGAAACCCCCGCCGATCCGTGGGATCGGCAGGGGCT
>JASFUR010000077.1:0-10710 GCA_050050215.1 Gemmatimonadota bacterium | reverse complement strand
CGAGCTACCACCCGGACGCCGAGCGCCTCTTCACCGCCTACGCGAACGGGGTGAACGCGTTCATCGAGGAGAACCGGGACGACCTCCCGGTGGAGTTCCGGCTCACCGGGGTGGAACCCGAGCCCTGGACCGCCGAGACGGTCGTGCTGCGGTGGGCCCAGCTGGCCGTGTCGAGCGTGCGCGGCCATGCGATCAGCGAGCTGCAGCTCGCCAGGAACGTGGCGCGCTACGGGGTCGAGGAAGCGAACCGTCGCGCCGCGCCGGACCCGTGGGACGACCTGGTGGTGCCCGACGGGCTCGACGTCTCGATCATCACGGACGAGTTGATCGCCGCGGCCCGGGAAGGCGACGGCGACCCCTTCACGCCGGGGAGGCTCCCTCCGCTCGAGATCGTCGAGCCGTACCGCGGGCTGGTTTCGGGCGACGTACGTGTCGCGCAGGTGTCCAGCGATCCGTACTACCGGGAAGGGAGCAACAACTGGGTCATGAGCGGCGCGCTCACGCCCACGGGCGTGCCGATCCTGGCCAACGATCCGCACCGGCGCATCGAGATGCCCGCGCTTCGGTACTTCGTGCACCTGAACGCGCCCGGCTGGCACGTGATCGGTGGGGGTGAGCCGCCCTTCGCGGGGGTCGACGCCGGGAACAACGAGCACATGGCGTGGGGCTTCACCTTCGCCGGCACCGACATGGTCGACGTGTTCGTCGAGGAGACGAATCCGGACGACCCGAACCTCGTGCTCTGGCGCGGCGAGTGGGAGCCGCTCCGAGTCGTCGAGGAGGAGATTCCGGTGAAGGGACAGGCGCCCGAGCGCGTCACGCTGAAGTTCAGCCGCCACGGCCCGGTCTTCTACGAGGATCTGGAGAACCACCGGGCCTACTCGGTGCAGTCGGTCGTCCAGTATCCGGGAACTGCCGCGTACAAGGGCTCCTTCCAGATGGCCCAGGCCGAGAGCTGCGACGACTTCTTCGAGCGGGCGAACCATTGGCTCGTGCCGACGCACAGCCTCATCTGCGGCGACGACAGCGGAAACATCGCGCTACAGGTGACGGGCCTCACGCCCGACCGTGACGGCTGGAACGGCCGACTCCCGGTTCCCGGTACGGGCGAGTACGAGTGGAAGGGCTTCCGCGACGACCTGCCCCGCGAGTTCAACCCCGAGCGTGGCTACATCGCGACCGCGAATAACAACGTCACCTCGCCGCCGGGATACGAAGGCCGCCCGGTCTTCTATCACTCGTCACGGGGGGTCGAAACCTCACGGATCGCGAGGTTGCACGAGCTCCTCGGCACGGGCGGGAAGCTTACCATCGAGGACCATGAGCGGATCCAGCACGACACCTATCTGCTCGCGGCCGAGCGGGACATCCCGCTCTTCCAGGGCTGGACGTCGAAGGACCCGGATGTCGAGTGGGCTCGCGGGCTCGTCGCCGACTGGGACGGCTACCTTACACGAGAGACGACGGCAGGCGCCATCTACGTGCGCTGGGACGACGAGGTCGGCGACGGGGCGCGGGACACGAGCGTGCCTCTGGCCGAGCGCCGGACGCTCGCAGAGGACGGGCTCCGGGCCGCCATCGAGCGCCTGACCCGCGAGCTGGGTCCGGACCGGAGCCAGTGGCGTCACGGTCGGGTCCACACGAGCGAGCTGCCGCACATGTTGGTGGATGCGTTCGACCTGCCGCCGGTGGAGCGGGGTGGGGGATTCGGTGCGGTGAACGCGACGGGGGCGAACTTCCGCCGCATCATCGACCTGTCCGACCTCACCAACTCGGTGGCCAGCAATTCCCCGGGTCAGTCGGCCCAACCGGGAAGCGAGTACTACGGCGACCTCGCCGAGAACCTGGGCAACGGGGAGTACTTCCCGCTGCTGTGGGCTCGGGAGGACGTGGAAGCCGGAGCGGCGCACACGCTGACCCTGCGGCCACGCTGAGGCGGAGCGGCGTCGGGGCTATGCCCCGGCGCCTTCGCTTCGGGCTCCGTCCGAGGTGAGCTCCCGGAACTTGAAGTACATCCCGACACGCCAGCGCAAGATCATCCCGAACGCCAGGATGAAGAAGACCGCCGCCGTCTGACGCGCCGAGATGAGGTGGCCGACGTAATCGTGCAGCGCGATACGGAGCGCGAGCAGCCCGAGCAGGATCAGCAGGAATCCCTTGGACCGCTTCATCAGGATCACGTCGCCCCTGCGCTCGAGCTTCGAAGTCCGCGCGAGCGGGGGTGACAGCACGAGCGCGCCGATGAGGAAGGCTCCGATTGCCCACGTCCACGGGACGCGCATCGCAGGGCTGAAGAACATCCCGAACCCGGTGCTCATCGCGAGCGGAGGGATGATGATCTTGCGGGCCGTCACGGGCGTGCGCGTCTCCTGGATGCGCCACGCGAGGACGCCGAGGCCGCCCGCGATGGGCGCCATCACGGCCAGGATGCGAAGAGCGGAAGGCATGATGCCCCGACCTACCCGTGTGCCGGTCGCACGATCCGCGGGGTACCCTTGTCGGTCCGACGCGGGCGGCGTAGCCTGACCGCTCCGGGTGGACCCGCTCAAGAGGAGGATCGAGCATGACGACGCACGTGAGCCGGCGCGGCCGGCTTCTGCCCCTTTGCCTCTGCTTCGCAGCCGCGACCCTGGCCTTCCCCGGTTCGATGCTCGCGCAGGGGCCAGGCGTCGAGAACGGTCTCTGGGAGTACCTCGGCGGGGACTCGTGGCACACGCGATACACGCCGGCCGACGAGATCACCCGGGCCAACTTCGAGGAGCTCACGATGCTCTGGCGCTTCGACGCCGGGAGCTTCGGGCCGAGCACGCCGAGGGCGACACCCTCGTACGTCGGCGACAAGCTGATCACGGTGACTGGTGAGCGCCGGCACGTCATCGCGCTCGATCCCAAGACCGGCGAGCTGCTGTGGAGCTTCACGGAGCCGAACACGCATCGTTGGGAGTACTCGATGCGGAAGGGCTACGGGAAGGGCGTCGCGTACGCCGAGGTGCCGGGACGAGGCGGGGTGGTCTTCATCTCGACGCCGGGCTTCTTCCTGTGGGCCCTGGACGCGGACACGGGTCAGCCGCTCGAGGACTGGGGCGAGCCCATCGACGTCCCGGGCTTCTCGCAGACGGGTGGGGTCGACCTCGTCGCCGATCTCATCGAGGGCTGGGGTCCGTGGGAGAGCTGGGACGAGCCGTACGATCCGTATCAGGGGATCCCGCTCGAGCTCGGCTACATCACGAGCTCTTCGCCTCCGATCGTGGCCAACGGCACGGTGGTGGTGAGCAACTCGGCCGAGCAGGGCTACAACCAGACGAAGATCGAGAACGTCCCGGGCGACATCCTGGCCTACGACGCCGCCACGGGTGACTTCAAGTGGAAGTTCCACGTGATTCCGCGGCCGGGTGAGTTCGGGCACGACACCTGGGAGAACGACGCCTGGGAGTGGACGGGCGACATCTCGTCGTGGGCACCCATGACGGCCGACCCGGAGCTGGGCCTCGTCTACATCGTCACCAACGGCGTGACGATCGACTACTACGGCGGCTTCAGCCCGGGCGACAACCTCTTCAGCACGAGCGTCATCGCGCTCGACACCGACACCGGAGAGCGCCGCTGGCACTACCAGTACGTACATCACGACATCTGGAACTACGACACCTCGCAGCCCCCCATGCTCATGGACGTCACCGTGGACGGGCGTGAGGTGAAGGGGCTGTTCCAGGCGACCAAGCAGGCGTTCCTCTACGCGCTCGACCGCGAGACCGGGGAGCCCATCTGGCCCATCGAGGAGCGCCCGGTGCCGCAATCTCGCGTGCCCGGCGAGCAACTCTCGCCGACGCAGCCGTTCCCGACCACGCCGCCGCCGTTCGACCTGCAGGGCCGCGACACGACGATGCTCATCGACTACACGCCGGAGATCTATCAGAGAGCCCTGCGCGTGGCGCTCGACAACAATCTCTTCGCGCCCATGTTCAACCCCCCGACGGTCGTCGGTGACCCGGCCGGGCCCGCGTGGGTCTGTCCGAGCGACGCGGGCGGCTCGAACATCTTCGGCAACAACGCCGCCGATCCGATCAACGGCATGATGTTCGTCACGTCGACGGGCGGGTGCACGCGTCACGCGGTGATGCCGTCGAACGAATCGCCGCTCGACAGCCCCGAGCAGACCGGGACGCGCTACTCCGACTGGTCCAACGCGGCGGGTCCGGGCGCACGGGGACCCCAGGTGCAGCAAGACGTGGAGGGTCTGAACATCTGGAAGGGGCCGGTCGGACGGATCGTCGCGTACGACATGAACACCGGCGAGATCGAGTGGGTCATCCCCAACGGAGACGCGCCGCAGGACGACCAGGACTTCATCCGCAATCATCCGCTGCTTCGCGGGCTCGACCTGGACGAGTCGGTCTACAACCGCGGCCGTCGGGGTCAGGCCACCATGGTCGCGTCGCCGAACCTGCTCTTCGTGACGGGGCAGACGGCCGACGATACGCCTTCGCTCTTCGCGGTCGACAAGGCTACCGGGGAGCGGGTCGGCCAGATCGAGCTGCCCGAGTTGCCTCGCTATGGGATGTCGAGCTGGGAGCACGACGGGCATCAGGTCATCCTGGTCCAGCTCTCGGACGGGCTGGCGGCGTTCGGGTTACCCTCTGCGATGCCGCAGGCGCTGGGCGGCCACTAGCGAGAACGTGTCGGCACGGATCACCGTCGAGACCCCCTCGTTGGAGGGGCTCGTCGAGACCGGCATGCTCCAGCTCGAGAGCCTGCATCCGGGAGGCCTCACCACCACGAGGGAGCTCGCCGCGGCGTGCGCGATCGGTCGAGGAAGCGCTGTGCTGGACGTCGCCTCGGGAACGGGGGAGACGGCGTGCTTCCTCGCCGACGTCCTGGGCGCCCGGGTCTCTGGCGTCGACCACTCCGAGGACATGGTGAGGCGGGCGGAGGCGAAGGCGACGGAGCGCGGACTCGACATACGATTCGAGCAGGCGGATGCCGCCGCGTTGCCCTTCGACGACGAGACGTTCGACGCGGCCATCTGCGAGTGTACCCTGTGCTTCCTCGACAAGCCCCGCGTGCTGGCCGAGATGGCTCGAGTCGTCCGGTCGGGCGGCTTCGTCGGGATGCACGACCTCTGTTGGGAGGACGGGGCGCCGGCGGAGCTGTCGGCCGCGCTCGCCGACATCGAGGGAGAGGAGCCCGAGACGCTCCAGGGTTGGCGGGCGCTGTTCGACGACGCCGGACTACAGCGGATCGAGACCGTCGACAAGTCCGACGTGAAGTCGCGCTGGATGAGAGACTCGCGAAAGCAGCTCGGCTGGTGGGGTCAGCTCGCGCTCACTGCTCGGATCGTCAAGCGGTGGGGACTCCGAGGCGCCTTCCGGGTGCTTCGCTCGGAGCGGGTCTTCTCGAGTACACACCTGGGCTACGCCATCGTGGTCGGGACCAAACCCTGAGTCGGCCGCGACCGGTAGGCGGCGGACCTACAGGGTTGCGGTGGAGCTCCTGCGGCTCGCGTCCCCTCGGAGCCGTGCCGGATCCGCACGGATCTCCCCCCAGGCGCGAAACCCATGAGAGAGGAAGCTCGCCAGCCCGTAGTCCTGTCTCATGAGCGCCTCCAGGATGGCGGCCGTGAGGCCGTACGCGATATCGGAATCCGTCGCTCGCTCCACCAGCCGCACGCCGTAGCCCGTGTCGCTCAGCCAGCGGCGCAGTCGCCGTGACATCGAGAACTCGCCGGCGAACGTCCGGCGAGCGAGGGTGCGGTAGGTCTCCGACCAGGCGTCGGGGCGCTCGCGCCTCGCGCGGGCCAGGAGCGCGGCAGATCGGAATGCGTTGCGGATGCCTTCTCCCGTGAACGGATCGGCCAGGCCGGCCGCATCGCCGAGGAGGGCGAAGCCCCGGCCCGCGATGTGGGAAAAGCCGCGGCGGCCGGCGGCCGGCGTTCCGATGACTGCGCCCGCGCGGGCAGGCTCCTCCGTTCCGGGCCGTCGCTTCCAACCCCCGTACTGGTCGATCCTCTCGTCGAGCGCCGAACGCGTCTTGGGACCTCGTGTGACTTCGATGCCCACAGAGCGGTGGTCGGGCCGCGGGAAGTCCCACAGGTAGCCGCCCAGGTCGCGGTAGAAGCGCAGGACCAGGGCGCCCTCCGGCCCCGCCTCTCTCTCGGGATACGCGAGCCGCGCAGGCACGAGCTCTACCGGGGCACCCGGGGCCACGGCCCGGCGCACCGTGCTCGCCGCGCCGTCCGCCCCCACCAGGTAGGAGACCGTCCAAGTCTCGCCGCCGGCTTCGATGGTCCAGCCATCTGCCGATTCCTCGATGCTCGTGACGCGATCGGGCCGGTGGACTGCACCGGCCTCCATGGCGCGCTCGATCTGCCATGCTCCGAGGTCCTTCCGGGAGACGATCCAGATGCGATCGTGCAGATCCACTCTGAGCGCAACGCCGGACGCGGTCTCGATGAGCGCCTGCTCCACGGCGTAGGCGCGGGACTGGATCTCCGCGAGCTCCGGGACCTCCTCGAAGAGCGGTGGGGTCAGCCCTCCACCGCAGGGCTTCTCCCACGGGGCGTTCGGGTCGAACACGACCACCTCCAGCCCCTGCCGTGCCAGCAGCTCCGCGGCGCGCGAGCCCGCGGGCCCGGCTCCGACGATTCCCACGTTTGCTACGCGACCCATGATCGCTCTCCCGTTTCGTACGCGGTCAAGCTAATGGGTGAGCCCGGCTGGCTCACGGGGGCGGGTGAGCGCCCGGCGTCAGCGCGTGCAGGACGCGCTCAGGTCCCGCTCGTCCAGTGGCAGCACGCGCAGCCGCGTAGGTCGGTCGGCGATGGTCCGCATGATGTCGTAGACGAAGCGGCCGACGCGAGCCGAATGGTCGAAGTCCACGTACTGGGGCTCGTCGGTCGCCTGGTGGTAATCGCGCGAGTACCCGGTGGAGAAATAGGTGACCGGGATCTGGTGATTGAAGTAGTTCACCTGATCGCTCCGGCAGAACCTGTTCAGCGCGTTCGTCCGGTCCCACGAGTAGTCGATCGCCATGGTCTCCTCGCGGACGGCGTTCAGCGAGTCGATCACGTCTCCGAAGTCCGACGAGAGTCGGCGCGCGCCGAGCATCTGGACCTGCGCGGGGCCGCCGAATTTCACGTCCGTCACGCGTCCCTTCCCGACCATGTCCATGTTGTGTGCCGCGACGATCGACTCGAGCGGCACCGTGGGATGATCGGTGAACCAGCGCGAGCCGAGCAGACCGGCCTCTTCGGCCGTGTGCGAGATGAAGAGGATCGAGCGCCTCGGCGGAGGCAGCGTTGCGAAGCGCTCGGCGATGTCGAGCAGGACGGCGGTTCCGGAAGCGTCGTCGTCGGCGCCGTTCATGACCGAGTCGGGCCGCGGCGGGCGGATCGAGCGTGCGTGCGCGATGAGCGAGTCGATGCGCGCCTGTTGCTCGGCGTCGGGAGGCCCCGGCCGGTCGTTGGCGCCCTGGGGGCGCATCACCCGGTTGTAGGCACGCAGGGCGTCGTGATCGAGCGGCTCGCCGTTGACCATGCCGACGTGGTCGTTGTGCGCGCTGACCATCACGTATTCGTCGCGCAGCACGGGGTCCGAGCCGGGCAGGACCGCGATGACGTTGCGCGCCGGATACTCGGGCGCGGTGTATTCGTAGGTCCAGCTCGCCGTGAGGGCGGCGCCGGTCGCGCCGACCTCCAACTCGGACAGCGGCTCGCCGAAGAAGCCAGCTGCCGCGTCGGCCGAGAGCTGCGCCGCGGCCGTTCCGGTGACGGGCGTGCGGAGACCGAAGCGTCGATCGAGCGCGCTTTCGGAGACGGCCCCGGGCCTGACCAGCAGGACCGCAGCGGCGCCCGCCTGCTCGATCGGGGTGCCGCGGAGGGCCAGTGTCGCAGTGAAGCCGCGCCGGCGCGCGGTCTCGGCGTCGGGCAGCAGGAAGACGAGCGCGTTGCCGCGCATCGCCTCGGTGGAGAGCGAGGTTTGGCCGTTCGCCCACTCACCTCCGAAGACGGTGGCCATGCCGGAGGCGGAGAAGTCGCCCGTGATACCGGATCGATCCGCCGCCGCGAAGGGCGCCCAGTCGACGCCCGGCTCGAGCTCGCGTCCCTCGACGACCAGGCGGATGGACTCGGGGTCGAAGCCCAGGGGTCCGAACTCGATCTCCTGGAAGTAGCCGTCCTCGCCCGCCGGCTCGAGGCCCAGCCGCTCGAAGAAGTCGGCCACGTAGTCGGTCGCCATACGGTTGCCCAACGACGCCGCGTCACGGCCCATCATGGAGTCCGCCGCGAGCTGGTAGACATGGACCCGCAGATCGTTCGCGGTGATCTCGGGCGTCGTCTCCCGCCCGGTCCAGGTCCAGGGTCCCTCGTCCGGCCACACACGCGGTGGCTCGATGGTCTGTGCAGCCCCGGGCCGGGGAAATGAGCCCGCACAGGCCACAAGGAGCGCCAGGTACGAAAGACGTGGGAACGGGAGGCTGAATCGCATGGCGTCGTCCTGTTGTGGGGCGCCGGGCCTCAGCTTCCGCCGGCGGACCTCTCGGCCGCCCGCGCGCCGCCCAGGACACCCGACATCGCGTAGTTGCCCTCGTGGCACGAGTACTCGTAGACGAGCGCGTCGAGCGCGTTGAAAGGCACTTCGCCGCTGAAGGGTCGCGCGAACGTGCCCGGGTCGTCGACCGTGAACTCGTAGTTGATGGTCTTAGGCCCGACGCGTGTGAAGCGTTCCGTGATCCTGGCTCGGGGCGACGGATTGAAGCCTGCACCCCCACCCACGAGCGTCTGATCGGGGTGGATGTTCGTCGTCTCCACCACGAGCGTCTCGCCCTCCCAGTGGCCCCACGACACGCCCATCCAGGGGCGGTAGTCGGCGGGCACCGGCTCGGGTTCCCCGAGTCGGATGATGCGCGTGTCGTGCACCATCTCCGTCATGATCGCGACGTGATCTGGCGTCTGCACGATCGTGTAGTTGTTGTTGTAGAAGTAGTTCGGCAGCATGGGTGGGCCGGCGTTCGAGCCGAACGACATCATGCAGCGCTCCGACAGCGGGCGATTCTCCGGATTGTCGTACTGCCCGAAGCGCGCCGCGAAGGCACGTTGCTCCCGGAGACGCGTCTGGCCCTCGGCCGAAAGAGGAGGACGGCTGCCATCCGGAGGATCGACGATGAGCGAGCTCCGGTACTCTCCGTCGTAGACGGCGACGTGGTCGCCCGCGTCGATGAAGAACTGGTTGTAACCACCCACGGCGCCGGCGCCGGCATCCCACCGGGTGTCGCCGGTCAGCTCACCGCCGACCGGGGGCGCCCCGCGGTCGGGGTCGCTGTCGGCCAGGTCCTCGGCGATGAAGTCGGCACGCTCTCCCTCCATGGCGCGCACCTGCTCGGCCGTGAGCACGGGGCCCACGCCCGCGGGCCGCACGATCGGCGTCAGCGTCGCGTTCGACCAGTTGCCCTGGAGGTCGGGATCACCGAATGCGGTCCTGGGCGTGACCCAGCCCGAGACGGTCTGCTGGGCGTGGACGGAGCCGGCCGACACGACCGCCGTCAGGGCGAGCGGGACGAGCAGCGAGAGCAGGCGCTTCATGGCCACCTCCTGGGGTCGAACGGGCGCAAACATCGATCGAGATTGCGGAGGGAGGCCACGGGAAGCAATGGCCGGGGCTTCGACCGCGTCGCTTCAGTGCTCGAGCTCGAACCGCCTGACGTACTTGGTGATCCCGACGATGGGATTCCCGGTGCCGACCTCGCCTGCGTAGATGTTGCCATCCGCATCGACCGCGACTCCGTCCCCGGCTGCACCCTCGGAGTAGATAGTGACGCCGGAGGGGAAGAGGAAGGTGTCCTCGATGAAGTGCGGCGGAATGAAGTAGAGGACCTCGCCGTCCGCCGCCCGGCCGATGCGGACGCCCTTCCTCCAGCCCGGATTCAGGCGTTGGCCCGACTCCGAGTCGATGGCGTACAGGAGCCCGTCCCCGTCGATGAAGACGTCGCTCGGTCGCCCGAACTTCCGGTATTCGTCCAGATAGTTGCCGTCCTGATCGAAGATCTGGACCCGGTGATTGCCGCGATCGGCGACGAAGAGGCGGCCGTCGGCGTCGAATGCCAAGCCGTGGGGAATCCTGAGCTCTCCGGGGCCCGATCCGACGTGTCCCCACGAGCGGATGAACGTCCCGTCCGCAGAGAACTTCGAGATCCTGCCCACGTCGGTGCCCCCGTGGTCTCCCTCTGCAACGAAGACGTCGCCGTTCGGGGCGACCGCGACATCCAACGGCTGGTCGAGCCTCTCGGGAGGATCTCCGGGCAAGCCCGGCGTGCCGATCGTCAGGAGCACGTCGCCCCGGGGGCTGAGCTTCACGACGACGTGCCCCTTACCTGCCGCGGAAGGAAAGCGCGTCAGCTCCTCCGGCGTAGCGGTCCGCGAGTCCGCCACCCAGACGTTTCCTTCGTCGTCAACGTGCATGGCGTGCGGAAAGACGAACATCCCGGCGCCGAACGCGCCCAGGAAGTCACCCGTGCGCGTGTCGAAGCGCATGATGGGCGGGAGTGCCTGGCCGGCACACGAGCTGACGCCGGCCGACTGCCAGCTCAGTGTCCCGCATCGGTCGAGCACCCACAGCGTGCGTCCATCCGGGTCGATGTCGACGGCGGGGACCGAGCCCCATTCGCGGCCCTCGGGAAGGGCTCCCCAGTCCCGCACGGTCTCATACGGATTGGGCAGGT
>JASFUR010000076.1:0-10752 GCA_050050215.1 Gemmatimonadota bacterium | reverse complement strand
GGCCTCGCTATCGAGGTTCTGAGCCATCCGGCCGAGTCGGAGCGGATCCGGTCGCTGCTGGGGATCGAGGGTGCCTCGGCAAACTGACGGGCGTAGCGACCCACGTTACCTCTTCAGGTTCGGGGTCACCGCGTTCCTGTTGATCGCGGGCACGCTCGTGCTCGTGCTGTACGTGCTTCCAGAGCGCTACGTGCTCAACTCGGGCTTCCGGGAGTCGGGCATGAGCTTTCCGACCCCGGCCACGCCCTTCGTGCCCGGCCCCGTCGTCCGCATGGCCGCCCGACCGCTTCCGGCTCCGCCCGTTCCGACTCCACCCGCGATCATCGCTCCCGGGCCTGCCGAGGTCTTCTGGGACGAGCTGACGCCTCTGCTCCAGGCGGAGCGCTACGAGGAGGCGATCGGGGTCTTCGAGGACTACCTGCGAGACTACCCGGGCGACCGCGACGCCCGGCACGAATACACGGTCATGTTGCTCACGCTGGGACGCTCGGAGGAGGCCGTCTCGCAGTTGCGCCGACTCCTCGACGAGGAGGAGGACTTCGACAGCCATCTCCTTCTCGCGCGCACACTCCGTGAGATGGACCGCATGGACGAGGCCGCGGTCGAGTACCGCGCCCTGACACGAGCCCGTCCGGACGACGTCGACCTGTGGCTCGAGTGGGCCCAGGGCCATGAGTGGATCGAGGAATACGACCGGGCGGCGGCGGTGCTCGGTGAGGCGCTCGAGATCCATCCGGACTCTGTCCCGCTCCGGGTCGAGCTCGCCCGCGTGGAGTTCTCTCGTGACGGCCTTGAGCAGGCGGCGGCCCTCCTCGCCGATCTCGACGACCGGGAGCTCGCCGAGGCGGATGCGCTCTCGTTGCGCGACGACATCGTGGCGGCGCTGACCGTCCCCGAGCTCGACGAGCCCGAGCCGACTCTGCTCGATCGGGCGCGGCAGGCCCGCGAGGCGGACGACTTCGAGCTGGCGGCGGCGCTCTTCGAGGACGCACTTCGTGAGGACCCGGACAGCCCGGAGACCTGGCAGGCGTACGCCGACTTCCTGCAATACGAGCGAAACGACCTGGACGGCACGCGGAACGCCCTGCTGGAGGTCGAGCGGCTCGCTCCCGACGACGTGCGCGTGCAGTACCGTCTGGCTCAGATCGAAATTTGGACCGGTCGCAACGCGGAGGCCCGAGGGCGCCTGGCCGCGCTCCTCGGGGCCGTCGAGGCCGATCCGGAGGGGGCCGCGCCGGTCACGGCGGCGGACATCGAGACCGCACTCGGCGATCTGGAGCGCTGGAACGGGGATCGAGTCGCCGCGGCCCGTCACTACGAGCGCGCCCTGGAGGACGATCCGGGCCACCTGATCGCTCTGGACGGCATGGCGGCGCTGAGGGCCGAGGTCGGTCGCACCCTCGTCGAGGTCGAAGAACCGCGCGTGGGTGCGGCATCGTACGCCACGGCCGACACCGACGACTTCGCCCGCCTGGACGTGGGCGGCGAGTGGGTCGAGGTCGAGGACGACTGGCGCTGGGGCGGAAGCGCGGGCAACCGCTGGCTCGACGGCCGGACGTTGAACGGCCTCCCCGCCGAGGTCCAGCAGGGAGTGTACGTCGATCTCGAGGCGGCGCGCTGGTGGCGCTGGGCCACGGTTCGCACCGCGGCGCTCTTCGGCGCACAGCGCGTCCTCGGTGAGTGGGAGCTCTCCGCCGGAGCCGCCTTCACGCACCGTGCGTCCGACGGGAGTCAGACCGACGTTCGCTACGAGCACGGCCCCGCCTACCCGCTCACCGCGACGCTGCAGAGCGCGGTCGCCGGGGTCGTCCAGGACCACGTGTCCGTGAGCCATGCCCGCCATCTCGACGATCGCTGGACGATGACGGCGACGGCCGACGGCGCCTGGCTCAGGGCGGACCTCGACTCGATTCCGGGAGCGGCGAACGGGTCCACGACGCGCCTCCAGGGAGTCCTCTCCTTCGGCCGCCGGCTGACCGACGACGTCACGCTCGGCCTCTCGGCCCGCGCCCTCGGCTTCGCCAGCGCCGGTCCGGTCGTGACCGACTCCATCACTTCGGTCGACCACCGGCTCTTCTGGGATCCCAGGATGGCGATCTCGACCGGGCCGTTCGCGCGCGTGAGCCACGACCTCTCGTCCACCTGGAGCATGACGGGAAGCCTCGGGCCCGGCATCGCCTTCATCGACGAGCGGACGGCCCCCGGGTGGGACGTCGTCCCGCACGTCTCCGCCGAGGCTGGGCTCCGCCGCGAGGGCGAGCGCTTCTGGACCTCGCTCGACTTCTTCTTCTACCAGGGGCAGTTCGACGGCTACAGGATGTACGGCGCGCGGCTCTCCGTCAGCGCACGTGACTGGTCCCGGATCGGGGGGATCCGATGAGCCAGGGCCGTCACTCCATCTTCGGCGCGCTGGTCGTGGTGATCGCGACGATCGTGATGACGGCGGCGTTCGTCGTCGGCGCAATCCTCGCCGGCCCGCAAATCCAGGAGATGCTTGTGCGTGCCGTCCTGGTGACGTTGGTCATCTTCCTGGTGATCCTCTTCATCCGGTACTTCACGCTGCTCTGGTTCGCGTATCTGGGCCACGCGGAGCGGAATGTCCTCGGCATACGCAAGCACCACGAGATGCCGCCGGTATCGGTCCTGGTGCCCGCCTACAACGAAGGCGAGCTCATGGACCGCGCCATCGCGTCGCTCATGGAGCTGGACTACCCGGAGTACGAGGTGGTGGTCATCGACGACGGATCCACGGACGACACGCTGGAGCGCGCGGCCCGCTGGGAGGGCCGCCACGGTCCCGTCGACGTAAGGGTCATCACGAAGCGCAACGGTGGTAAAGCGGCCGCGCTCAATGCCGGTATCGCGGCATCCAAGCACCCGTTCCTGCTGTGCATGGACGCCGACTCGTATCTGGACCGCAAGACCCTGGTGCGCGCCATCCAGCACTTCGCGGATCCGTCGGTGGGCGCTGTCGCCGGAAACGTGAAGGTCGAGAACCGGGGGAAGCTCATCACCCGGCTCCAGGCGCTCGAGTACATCGAGGGGCTGAACATGCCACGTCGGGCCCAGGGATTCGTCGCGGCCGTGAACATCGTGCCGGGCCCCGTCGGCATGTTCCGGCGGGAGACCCTCGAGGAAGTCGGTGGCTACGAGACCGACACGTTCGCCGAGGATGCGGACCTCACGCTGAAGCTCATGGCCGCCGGATGGCGCGTCGTCTACGAGGACGCCGCGATCGCGTGGAGCGAAGCACCCGAGCGATGGATCGACCTCGTGCAGCAGCGGTACCGCTGGACACGCGGCATCCTCCAGGCGATCCGGAAGAGGAAAGGCCTCTTTCTGCGCCCCTTCCCGGACTTCCCACTCTTCATCTCGACCGTTCAGCTCGGCTTCGAGGCGCTGGTGTGGCCAGTCCTGAACATCAGTGCTCACCTCTTTTTCGCGATCGTCGCGCTGCTGTTCGGCGCCGGTGAGCTGATCGTCTACTGGATGATCCTCCTGACCCTGCTCGACCTCGTGGCGGCCCTGGTCACGGTGTCCATGGAGGAGGAGTCCCTTTCCCTGGTGCCGATGGCGCTCATCTATCGCTTCGTCTTCATCCTCTTCCTCGACGTCGTGAAGACGTTCGCGACCATAGAGGAGCTCTTCAAGCTCGACATGGGCTGGGGCAAGCTCCAGCGCGTGGCGGCGTCTCAGGGAGGCTGACCGCATGAACGTCATCGACCTTCTGGTCACCATCGTCGTCGTCACGATCCTCGTGACGATCGTGCTGGCCATCGTGACCTACGTGGCCTACAAGCTGAGGCTCGCTCGTGAGCCCTCGGCGCTCGAGCCGGCATCGGACGGGCTCCGCTACTTCGTCACCTACCCGCCGCCGGCCACGGTGGCGGATGCGTCCCCGGAGGTGGAGGGTCATGCGGCAGAAGCGTGACCCCGTCCCCCGCGCCCGGGATGCCTGGGTGTGGCTCGGAGGCCTGGCCATGCTGGGCTTCGTGGCGGCAGGCGTCATCGCCGCGGCTTCCGTGCTCTGGGAGAACATCGACATCCGTCAGCTGGTCCCGCAGGTCGCGGCTCCCCCATCCCCCATCCCGGAGCCGCAGGCTTCGCTCCCCGCGGCGCTCGACGTCCACCACTTCGACGCCGTGCTCTTCGACTCGCCTCGCAACCAGGCGTACTTCCCCGACTCCACCTACTACGGCACCGCCCTCGGTGCATGGCGCCAGCTGATCGAGGGACTCGGCGGCACGGTCCGTGAGGTCGCCGACGCGGGGGGGCTGCGTGGGATCAGTGAGAGCGATCTCCTGGTGCTCGTCGAAGCCCCGTGTCTGTCCACGGACGAGATGGCTGCCGTCCGATCCCATCTCCTCGCCGGAGGCCCCGTGCTGGCCAACTGGGCCGTGGGGGTCCGTGACGGAAGCTGCGAGTGGAAGGGTTGGCACAGCGTCGCGGAGCTGACCGGCGCCGAGGACGTGCGGGAGATTCCGCCCCGCGAAGGCCTCTACCTCACGGTTCCCGCCGGCGTGGCCCTCTCGCCTGGTCTGGACCCGGGCACGCGCATCGAGCTCCGACCGGACCCCTCGCTGGCGCTCCGAATGGAGGGGCCGTCGGTGTACTGGTCGGACTGGGCGATGAACCCCACCCCGGACGAGACCGGAGGAGGCGCCGACGTCGCGGCCGTCGCGACCCGCTCACCCCTCGGTGGTAGGATCGCCTGGTTCGGGCTCCGCCTCCGTCAGGGAGCGACCAGTCGCGACGGCGCGCGCCTGACCCGTCTCGTCCGCAACGGCGTCGCCTGGGCCGCGGGCCTGCCGATGGCGGCCCCGGCGGCCTGGCCGGGCGCCCGCCGGGCGGCCATGGTCTTCGCTCTCGACGTCGAGGCCGAGCCCCGCAACGCGCTGTACACGGCGGACATCCTTCGCCAGCGGGGCCTTCCGGGAAGCTTCTATGCGGTGTCGCAACTCGTCCTCGAGGACGACGAGCTGGCCCAGGCCCTCTCGACCGCGGGTGAGGTGGGGACTCAGACCTCCGATCACACGCCCCTCGCGGGCCTGACCGGCCAGGATCAGCGCTTCAGGCTGCTCCGAGCCGCCTCGGAGATCGAGGACTGGACCGGAGTCGCTCCAACCGGGCTCCACCCCCCGGAGGAGACCTTCGACGCGAACACGCTGGACGGCTGGCAGCGCGCCGGCGGCACGTACCTGCTCGCCCGCAACGAGGCCCGCTCCGCCAGCCCGGAGATCCATCGGGTGGGCGACGGCACACTCGTTCTGCTGCCCAGGATCCTCAAGGACGACTACAACATCATCGTCCAGGACAGGGTGTTGCGCGCGTCGAGCATGCACGATGCCCTGCTCGCCGGCACCCGAAAGATCCGGGCGATCGGCGGACTCGCCGTCGTGGCCGGGCACACCCAGATCATTCGCCAGGGGCCACGCGTCCGGGCGATCGGCGCCCTCGCGGACACGGCGGTCGCGGAAGGGGACTGGTGGATCGCGCGCGGCTCGGACGTCGCGGCCTGGTGGGCGGCTCGTTTCGAAACGACCGTGCGGTTCGAGGCTTCGTCGGACGAGGCCGACCCGTCGAGCGGCTACGTGTCGGACGTCGTGGTCACCGCTCCACAGGATCGAGACATCGACGATCTCTGGGTGGATGTCGTGCTCCCCGACGCACCCACCGGTCTGGTCCCGGTCGTCGATGGGCGGTCGATCGACTTCCAGGCCACCGACTGGGGCATGCGCGTCCCCGTGGGCGACCTGACCGCCGCCGAGTCCCGACGGGTCACGTTCCTCGTGCTGGAAGACGAGGCGGGCCGGAACTCGACCGCAGATCGGTGACCCGGGGCACGGCGTGAGGCTTCGCTCCCGCTCGGTGCTCGCGGTCGCCCTTCTGGCCGCGGGCGCCTGCGCGTCGGCGGGCGGTCCCCGCTCACCCCTCCCCACCCGGGGCGATACCTGGTTCGTCGCCGGGTACCACCCCTACTGGACGGGTGACACGTGGCAGAGCTACCCCTGGGACGCCCTGGACCGGATCTACTTCTTCGAGGTGGAAGCAGGTCCGGACGGTGGCCTCGAGGACCGACACGGCTGGCCCGGGGAGTGGCTCCCGCTCATCCGCCGCGCCCAGTCGGAGGGTGTCGACATCGTGCCGACCCTGTCGATGCACGGAGCCGACGGCTTCGAGGAGCTGTTCGCATCACCCGAGCGGGTGGAGCGGCTCGTCGAGGAGACCGTCGCCCTCCTGCAGGCCACCCCGGGGCTGGGCGGGCTCCATCTGGACTTCGAGGTCTTCCAGCCGGTCGACGTGCGGGTCCGCGACGGATACACCGCCTTCGTGGCCCGGCTCCGGCGGCGCATGGCCGAGGTCGACCCGACGTACACCCTATCCGCCTTCGCGCTCGCGTTCGACGACGACGACGTCTACTCGGAGCGGGTGCTCGCGGAGCTCACCGACTACTTGGTCGTCCAGGGCTACGACTACCACAGCGCGGGTGAGCCCAACACCGGCCCGCTCGCACCCCTGTCGGGATGGGGGAGGCTGAACTGGAGCTACGTGGTCGACCGGTTCCTCGCGCTAGGCGTGCCGGCCCGGAAGATCGTCATGGCCGTGCCGATGTACGGCTATGAATGGCCTACCGACACGGGTGAGCCCGGCTCCACTACGCGGGGCCAAGGCGTCGAGATCGTGCTCGCGCCTCCCCCGGGCATCGTGCCCGAGCTGATCCGGGCCCCCGTGGTGGCCGACAGGACCGGCCTGAGGCGCGACCCCGAGAGCGGGGTCCCCTACTACGCCTACCGCGATCAGAGCGGGTGGCGGCAGGGCTGGTTCGAGGACCGAGAGAGCCTGCGCGCGAAGTACCGCTTCGTGCGCGAGCACGGCCTGGGTGGGGTGGCGATCTTCCCCCTCGCCTATGGCGATTCGGCCCTCTGGGCCGACCTTCGCGACGCCTTCAGACTCCCTCGAGGGGCGCCGCGTCCCGACACGCCCATGTGACGAGCCGCATCGAGCCGGACCCCTGGGTGCAGTCCCAGTCGGCGAAGCTCGCCGCCGTGCCCACCTCCATGAGATCCTCCCGACACAGCCCGGGTCCGGGCGGGCCACAACGGAACAGGCGTAGCGGCTCCGCGCTGAGCCAGGTCCCGCCTCCCGACAAGGGCTGACACTCGATCCGCACCTCGGAGCGCGTGGGGATGCCCCGGAGGATCCGCACGTCGCCCTCGGCCGGCTCGATCTCGGCGTCCCAGAAGCGCGCGTCGAATTCCTCGTACTCGCGGCGCTCGTCACCCGGTGTGATGGGGATGTTCGGTGGATCCCCCGGCAACGGAATCCGCCAATGTCCCGTGCTCACCGAGATGTGGGCGTTGAGCGCGTAGCTGAGCCGGTCGCGGAATTCGTGGTCCACCCAGATCATCATGTAGCGACGCGACATGTAGGCCACCGGTCGCTCCCGGGGAGGCGCCGCGATGCGCACGGCATCGTCTCCCCACGGGAGCAGAATGGGTCGCACAGGCCCGAGCGGCTCGCTCCGTGCGCCCCTGTCCTGGCGCTCCAACGTGCAGCCCAGGGCAGATGCCACCGGCATGCCCAGGGCCGCGATGGCGGCCCTGCGCAAGAATGCGCGGCGGTCGGGTGAAGTCTTCATCTGGTCTCCGGAGCGGGGGCCCCGACGGTACACAGGACGCCGCCGAAGGAGCAACCTCACCCGCCCCGCTGGGGCGACTCCCTAGTTGCCGACCCGCTGCACGAGGTCGAACTCGGCGATCGCGTTCACGTGATCGATCGTCGCCCGCAGCTCCGCGAGCCTGGCCGACGTGAGGTCGTCCTGCGCCTGCAACACTTCGTAGTTGGTCGCGACACCGGCGGTAAAGCGGGTCAGCTCCGACTGCACGCTCTCCTCGGCGAGCTCGCGGCTTCGAGTCGCAGCCTCCAGCTGGAGCCTGGTGTCGCTCACGGCGAGGGCGGCGTTCGTCACCTCGGTCACGATGGCGAGCTCCTGGCTCTTGATCGCGAGGTCGCGCTGCTCCATCTGGAGCTCCGCACGGCGCATGTTCGCCTTCGCGGACCTCATGCCGATCGGGTAGGAAAAGCTCAACCCGAGGCTCCAGGTCGGGACGTCGAAGCCCGCGATGGAATTGAGTCCGTCGAAATAGCCACTCTCGGCCACCAGCACGGGATCGCCTCCGAGCCCGGATCGGTCGAACTGGGTACCGGCCGTCCCCTGCAGGGAGTACGAAGCCGTGAGGTTCAGGTCGGGCAGGCGGCTGTCGCGCGTGACGTCGAGATCCAGCTCCGCGATGCGGCGCTCGTAGCGCTGCTGCTGGATGTCCGTTCGTTGATCGAGAGCGGTCCGGATCGCCGCCTGGATGTCGACCTCCTCCTCCTCGATGTTCGGGAAGCCCACCGGATTGATGGTCTGGTAGAGGAGGGGATCGTCGGCTCCGGAGATGATGAGGCTCTTGAGCTGGAGCTCCTGGTTCCGCCACTGCACCTGGGCGTTCAGGAGGGCCTGCTCGGCGCTCGCCACCTGCGCCTCCGCCTGGACGACCTGAATCTGGGCCATCGTCCCGAGTCGGACGCGGGTCTGATTGTCTTCCAGGAGCTGCTGGGCCTGCGCGAGGCTGCGCCGCTGGATCTCGATCTGCTCGATGGTGGCGCGCAACGCCCAGTAGGCTCGCCTCACCTGCTCGGTGATGTTTGCGACGCGGCTCTCGACCTGGATCTCGGCGATGTCCCCCTGGATTTCCTGGGTCTGCACCGTGGCGCGCTGGTTGTCGGTCTTGAGGCCGGAGAGCAGCGGCTGGGTGTAGTCGATGCTGGCAGTCGAGCGGTAGCTCGGATTCAGCGTCGAGAAGCGGTTGTCCGTGGAAGTCCGCGCGTTGTTGAAGCTCAGGTTCATACGACCGCCGTACCACGGGACCTGCTGCTGGATGCCCGCGTTGAACGAGTGCCGCTGGGTGGTCGTGAGCGCGCCACCGTCCAGCTGACTCGTCGACTGGTTGGTCGCGTTGTTGTACCCGTAGCTTCCCGAAAGCGTCGGCGTGTAGTACGCCTCCGCAGACTGGAGCGCATACGCTTGCATGCGCGGCGTCAGGCGCGCCGTCTGGATGTCCAGATTGACCTCGTTCGCCCGCTGGACCGCATCTTCGAGGGTCATGGTCACGAGCTCGTCACCCTCGTCCACAGGGGGGAGCGCAGTACCGACCTCGTAGGGTTCGTCCCCCTCCCCGGCTCCGGCGTTCTCCTGGGCGGACAGGGCGATCGGAGCGATCAGGGCGAGGAGCAGAACTCCCACCCACCGAACACGCTTGGTCATGCTGAGCCTCTCGTATCTCTCTGAATCCACGACACCCCGGACGAGCGACCCGGCTCGACCGGCTTCCTATGGACAACCTGATCATGTAGATCGTTAGGCGCTCCTCACCCACGGCTTCCCTGCGACCATGGCGCCCGGCGAATCCCAGCACGGTAGATCCCTCGGTCTTTGGGCCGCCACCGGAGTCGGTGTCGGCGCCATCGTCGGCGGCGGCATCCTCGCCCTGGCCGGCGTCGCCTTCGCGACCACTGGTCCGAGCGCCATCGTCGCGTTCGTGCTCAACGGCGGCATCGCGTTCATGACCGCCGTCTCGTTCGCCGAGCTCGCCTCACGCTTCCCGGAGTCGGGAGGTACGTACACGTACGCGAGGAAGGTCCTCACGGTCGAGGCCGCCTTCGCCGTCGGATGGATCGTCTGGTTCGCTTCCGTGGTTGCCGCCGTGCTCTACGCCCTCGGATTCGCGGTCTTCCTCGTTCCGTTCCTGGACGGGCTATTCGGCGTCGCGGGCCGGGAGGCGCCCGGCTGGATCGACGGGCGCTTCGCGCTCCTCGCCTACGCGCTGCTGGCCCTCGCCTTCTACACCCGCAGCCTCATGCGCTCCTCGGCGGGAGGAGGTCAGTGGGCCACGATCGGCAAGCTCGTGGTGTTCGCGGTCCTCATCGGCGGAGGGATCGTGGTCCTGCTGCTCAATCCGCCGTCCGTCGACGAGGTGACCGCACGCTTCACGCCCTTCCTGGAGGGCGGCGCGTCCGGCCTCGCGCAGGCGATGGGCTACACCTTCATCGCGTTGCAGGGCTTCGACCTCATCGCCGCAGTCGGGGGCCACGTGAAACGGCCCGAGCGGAACATCCCGCGAGCCATGTTCCTGTCTCTGGCCGCGGCGCTGCTCGTCTACGTCCCGTTGCTGTCGATCATCGTGCTCGTGGGAACGGACGGGACTCCCATCGCGGAGGTCGCCGCCAGGGACCCCGAGATCCTCATCGCCGGGGCGGCTCAGACGTACATGGGCCCGGTAGGATATTGGCTCGTCGTGGTAGCCGGTGTCCTCTCGATGCTCTCCGCGATGCAGGCGAACCTCATGGCCGCCTCGTCGTTCGCCGGGACGATGGCCGCGGACAAGACGCTGCCGGTCCGCTTCGACGGCGTGTCCGCCGACGGCCGGACACCCCTGTCGGCCATCAAGGTGACCGCCGGTACCATCGCGCTCGTGCTCGTGGCCGTCCCCGACGTCGCGGCGGCGGGCGCAGTGTCCAGCCTGATCTTCCTGGCCACGTTCGCGTTGGCGCACCTGATCTCGTACCTGGCCCGTCGACGTGCCGGGGAGCCGAGCCCGTTCCACGCGCCCTTCTTCCCACTCGTGCCCGCAGCCGGCGGGCTCGCCTGCGTCACGCTCGCCCTCTACCAGGCCGCCGCCGTCCCCTCGGCCGGCGTGCTCGCGGCTC
>JASFUR010000075.1:0-10794 GCA_050050215.1 Gemmatimonadota bacterium | reverse complement strand
GGAAGTTGTCGAGCGGCGTCTGACCCACCGCGAGCGCCAGCGTACGGTCGCGGTAGTACGGGAAGAACCAGTCGTGGCCCGGCTTGCAGTGCTCGGCGACAGCCACGCCGATCGCCTCGTGGCCCGCGCTGGCGATCTGGAAGAACGTGTTGTTCTGCCTCTTGAGCTTGATCTCGCGGTCGTCGATGCGTCGCGAGGTCACCATGACGGCGTAGAAACGCAGCAGCTGCTCGTGAGTGAGCCCGGCCAGATCCCTCACCTCCAGGATCTCTCTTTCGCGTGTCGCCATGTCACTCCAAGGTGGGGCTTGCGCGCACGATTCGTAAAGGAGCGCAAAGCGGCTGCGAGGAGAAGGGGTCAGCCCGTCGTGACACGATCCAGCTCCTCGACGAGGTCCCCGGACGACGTTGCGGGTAGTCTGCACGCATACCCTCGACATACGTATGCGGCAGGCAGGCCGTCGACGAGAACGCGGTCGGCCAGGAGTGGCGACGTGTCGCCGGGATCGTCCGGCCGACGGCCCGCGATGGTCCCGTTCCGCAGGAACCTGCCGTGCGCTGCGCCGACGAGCTCACGTGTGGCGTCGTCTCCGCCGCCGACCACAACGATCTCGACCGGAGCGGCCAGCGAGCGATCGAGGGCCGAGAGCATCCGCCCGTAGGCGGTCGGATAGCGCGCCATCGCTCCGGCCTCGTAGTCGACGATCCTGCCGGCCGCATCGCGATAGCGGTCCTCGTCGAAGAGATGGCCGGCCCGGAAGAGGAGCTCGGCGGCGAGAGAGGGGCCGGACGGCGTAGCGTTATCCATCGCGTCGCGCGGCCGGAGGACGAGGGCCTCACCGTCCGAGGGCGTGTCGAACACCGTGCCCGCGCCCTCGTCCCAGAACCGGTTCAGAATCTCCTCGCAGAGCCAACGCACACGCTCGAGCCAGCGCCGGTCGAGCGTAGCGCCGTGGAGGGAGAGAAGGGAGTTGCCGAGCCCGGCGTGGTCGTCCAGGAACGCGCCGATCCTCGCCTCGCCGTCTATCCAGGTATGCAGGAGGCGATCTCCGGATCGCAGCTCCGACCAGATGAAATCGGCCACCTCGACCGCGACATCGACGTAGTCTGAGCGCCCCAGGGCGGCCCCCGCCTCCGCGAAGGCCCGAACGGCCAGCGCGTTCCAGGAGACCAGCACCTTGTCGTCGCGGAAGGGCGCGGGACGGTCGGCCCTCTTCTCCAGTAGCGTCGAGCGCGCCCGGGCCATCCGGCTCTTCAGCTCCTCCGCGTCCAGCCCCACCGACCGGGCCACGGCTTCCATCGGATGTGGCAGGTGGAGGATGTTGCGACCCTCGAAGTTGCCCGCGGGCGAGACGTCGTAGACCCGCATGAAGAGGTCGGCCTCATCGTCGCCGAGGACGGCCGCCACCTGCTCGGGCGTCCACACGTAGAACAGCCCCTCCTCGCCCTCCGAGTCGGCGTCCCGCGCGGAAGAAAAGCCTCCCTCGCCCGGGCGCATGTCCGCGAGGAGGTAGTCGAGGGTCTGCTCGGCGACCTCCCTCAGGTCGTCGGCCCCGGTCACCAGCCAGGCCTGCAAGAAGGTGCGGGCGAGGAGCGCGTTGTCGTACAGCATCTTCTCGAAATGGGGGACGAGCCAGCGGGCGTCCACGGAGTACCGGTGGAAGCCTCCGGCGAGGTGGTCGCGCAGCCCCCCCGCGGCCATCCGCCGGAGCGTGTGGACCATCATCTCGAGCGCGGCCGGCTCTCCGACCCTGAGATGGTGGCGGAGCAGGAGCTCGAGCGTCACGGGTTGTGGGAACTTCGGTGCCCCCCCGAACCCGCCGTGCACGCCGTCGTACTGGTTGGCGAGCGTCCTGTACGCCGCGTCCAGCAGCTCGGTGCCCTCGGCTTCCGCGGCAGTCCGGTCGCCCACCCGCGACAGCGCTTCGACCAGCCGGGCTCCGCTCTCGGTCACCTGGTCCTTTCTGGTGCGGTACGCCTCCGATGCGGCCGCGAGCACCTGCGGAAAGGACGGCATCCCATGACGAGGCTCGGGCGGGAAGTACGTGCCGCCATAGAACGGGACACCCTCCGGAGTGAGGAAGACCGTCATAGGCCACCCGCCGCCGCCGGTCATCGCCTGGACGGCCTTCATGTAGACCTGGTCCAGATCCGGCCGTTCCTCACGATCGACCTTGATGTTGACGAAGCTCTGGTTCATCAGGTCCGCCACCCGGGTGTCCTCGAACGACTCGCGCTCCATGACGTGGCACCAGTGGCACGAGGAGTATCCGATGGACAGAAGGATCGGACGGTCCTCTTCTCGTGCCAGCTCCAGGGCCTCGGAGCCCCATGGGTACCAGTCGACCGGATTGTCCGCGTGCTGCCTGAGGTACGGGCTGGACTCCTGTTCCAGGCGATTCGGCATCCGGTTTCGTGACGTGGCGGGGGACGGGCGACCGGGGTCGACGAAACAAATGTATATCCCTTCGATCGATCCGGGGGGGCGAACGTCGGCCCCGCCTTCGACGGGGCTCCGCAACCTCATGCGAGGCGCCACGATCCGTCTCCGGCAGCGTGAGTCGAGATCGTTGTCGCTCCGGAAGGCCTTTTCTACATTTCCTAGCTGGGAAGCCGCCCCCCCGGCGGGCGACCGCCGCATCTCGAGAGGGTTCGAACGCTGTACCGTAGAATGTTCATGCTGGCGCTGAGGCGTCCGCGGGTGATCCCCCACCTCCTGGGGGCCGCGTGGGCCTTCAGGGCGCGCGATTGGTACGCCAGGCCACCGTTCCTTCCGCTTCCTCCGCGCTCGTACCTGCGATGGCGCATGGAGACGGCATACGGCAGTCCGGACGCAATGCCTTCGCTATCCGAGATGGAGCGCTACCTCGTGTGGACGACGCGGATGCGGAGAGAGATGCGTCGGCCCGCCGTCGAAGCCCATGACTAGGCTTCTGCTACTCGTCCTCCTGGCGTTGGTGACGTGGCTCTACTTCCCCGAGACACGGGCCATGGTCATGGACGTCGCCGAGCCGGTCGTCTTGCCGATCATGCGTTGGAGCATGGAGGAGGAGATGGAGACCGTGGGGCGCAACGCCGTCGATCACGAACGGCTGACGGGTCACCTTCCGGGGGGCTCGGATTGGCTCCAGTGGCTGGAGTACCGCTATGTCTCGCCGGAGGCTCGCACGGATCCGTGGGGGTCGACGTATCAGATCGAGGTGTCCAAGGACACCGTGTGGACGCTCTCCTACGGGCCCGACAGGACCCGGGGGACAGACGACGACCTGCGCGTCTCGACCCCGCGAGATTTGTGACCAGGGTCCGCGTGCTCGGCGTGTTGCTGACCGCCGTCATCGCGATCTTCCTGGTATCGGCAACGCTCGGCCGGGCGATCTACGCCGATCAGAGCCCCGGGCTTCTGTCCTTCGCGCTGATCCACTTCGCGGGATATCTGTTCTTCCTGTTGATGCCGGTCGAAGCCCTCGTACCGGTGTACCAGGGCGAAGGCCACGCGGGACCCACGTTGATCCTGCTCGCGGTGCTCACGGCGATCGCCGCGCAGTTGATCGACTACGGCATCGGACGCTCGGTGAAGGAAGACTCGGTCCACGGGCTGCTCGGCGAGAAGCGGTACGTCCGCTTCAAGGCCACCATCGACAAGTGGGGGGGATGGGCCATCCTGCTCTTCAACCTGATGCCGCTCTCTTCGCCCAACATGCTCCTGGTCGCAGGCATCACCCGCTACAGCGCGCGCCGTGCCTTCCTTTACAGCGCGATCGGCCTGATGGTGAAGTACACCGCCATCGTGTACTCCTACGACACGGTGGCCGGCTGGCTCACGGGCACGCTGTGATGCACCGCTCCGGCGTATCGTGCTGAACGTCGCCCTCACCGGAAACGTCGGATCCGGCAAGTCGACGGTCGCGGGCCTCTGGGCCGACGCGGGTATCGCGGTCGTGAGCGCCGACGAGTTGTCGCGGCGCGCGGTCGAGCCAGGGACCCCCGGGCTGCAGGCGATCCGGGAGGCCTTCGGCGACGGAGTCCTCGCCGCGGACGGGACGCTGGACCGGGCTCGGCTCCGGGAGCTGGTCTTCACGGACGATGAGCGCCGCAAGGACCTCGAGAGCATCCTCCATCCCCGCATCCGCGAGCTGCGGTCGCGATGGGTGGAGGAGCAGCAGACCGCGGGCGCCGCGCTGGTCGTCTCCGAGATCCCGCTCCTCTTCGAGACCGGAACCGAGGGTGACTTCGACGTCGTCGTCCTCGTCGACGCGCCGCCGGAGCTTCGCCGGGAGCGACTGATGCGCGATCGTGGCCTCTCGGCCGGAGAGGCCGGCCGGATCATGGAGGCGCAGATGGATCCCGACCGGAAGCGCCGGGGGGCGGACCTGATCATCGACAACTCGGGGTCTCTCGAGGAGCTCCGACAGCGCTCCGGCGAGGTTCTCTCGGAGCTCGAGAAGCGCGCCGACGGAACCACGATGAAGGTCGATCTGCATCTGCACACGCGCGGCTCCTGGGACTGCCTCTCGGATCCCGAGGAGGTGCTCGCCCGGGCCCTCTCGCTCGGCTACGGACGCATCGCCATCACGGACCACAACCGGCTCGGCCTGGCCCTGGCCATGCACGAGAAGCACCCGGAGCACGTGATTCCCGGCGAGGAGGTGAAGACCGCCGAGGGCGTCGACGTCATCGGGCTCTATCTCCGCGAGGAGATCCCGAAGGGCACGCCGGCCCGCGAGACGATCGAGCGGATCCGGGGGCAGGGCGGCATTCCCTACCTGCCGCATCCGTATGCGGGAGGGAAGGGCGGGGGAGGGCGCCTCGCCGACGAGCTCGCGCCGCTCTGTGACGTGGTGGAGGGCTTCAACGCCCGGCTGCACTCGCCGTCGCTGAACGAGCGTGGGGAGCAGCTGGCCGAGCGTCACGGGAAGCGAGTCGGCGCAGGCTCCGATGCGCACACGGTGGGCGAGATCGGCAACGCCTTCCTCCAGCTGCCGGCGCACCCCAATGCGCCCGATGCGCTCCTGGGCGCGATGGCGGGGCCGTGTCGGTGGGGTGGGACGGAGGCTTCGCGGCTGGTCCACCTCGCGTCCACCTGGGCGAAGGTGCGAAAGAAGCTCCCGGGCTGAGGGGGACGCGGGGCGCCGACTCGGTCGACGTGACCGGTAGCGTGCCCCCCCCTGCGCTTCATAGCTTTCTGGCGTGCCCGCACTCGGTCGGGCGGACCAGCATCCTCCAGGGTCAGGAGTCGGCGTGGGCTACCGGACGCCCGCACATCGGGCGGCCGCGGTCAAACAAGCCAGGAGCGCGCTCCTGGCGGCGCGGCGCGCGGTGTTGACGACCCATCTGAATGCCGATGGCGACGGGGCCGGCTCGGAGGCGGCCCTCGCGTCCTGGCTGAGATCCCACGGCGCCGAGGCCTGGATCATCAACCCCACCGGCTTCCCCAACTCGCTCAAGTTCCTCGTCGAGGACGAGGACTGGATCGTATCCGCCGGCTCCAAGCGTGCACGCGATCTGTGTGAGACCGCCGACCTCGCGGTAGTGGTCGATACGGGCGAGGTGCCCCGCATCGGGCGCATGCAGGACGCGATCCGGGAGCTGTCGACGCTGGTCATCGACCACCATCCGCCGGGGGATCAGCCCATCGGGGGCATGTCGCTGCGCGACCCCACCGCCTGCGCCGCGGCAGAGCTGGTGTGTGACGTGATCAGTGCGGCAGACGGCCCGTGGAGCGAGTACATCGCACAGGGCATCTACGTCGGCATCCTCACCGACACGGGCGGCTTCCGATTCGAGAACACGACGCCCGAGTGCCACGAGGTTGCCGCCGAGATGATCCGTCTGGGGGTGCGGTCGGAGACGGTCTACGAGCGGGTGTACGGCTGGGCTCCCCTGCGGAGGTACCAGCTTCTCCAGCACGCCCTGAAGACGCTGGAGCACGACGAGCAGAACGGTATCACGTGGATGATCATCCCCGGCGACGCATACGAGGCCCTGGGCGCCACCGCCGAAGATCTCGAGGGTATCGTCGACATCCCACGGGCGATCGAGGGGACTCAGGTGGGGATCCTCTTCCGTCCCATTACGTCCGGCGAGGTGAAGATGTCCTTCCGCTCGAACGGGCCCGTCGACGTCAACGCGCTGGCGCGCGCCTTCAACGGTGGCGGCCACGTGAAGGCATCGGGGGCCGTCGTCGCGGGCCCCATGGCTCGCGCCGTCGACGAGGTATTGGCTGCCACGCGAGAGGCGGTGGCGCGCGCGCGAGAAGACGGAGAACTTGAGGGATGAATCGTGAGCTGGCGGACCGCTCGTCGGACCCGGGGGTTCCGGAGGCCCTGCCCCGCGTCCTGATCCGGCTTCGCGAGCGCCTGGGCGTGGAGTCGGTGGACCGCCTGTGGATCTTCCCTCCCTCCAGGAGCGGGCGGAAGGAGCACGGTCTGATCGCCGTGAGCGCCTTCCTGGCCGGCGAGGAGCGCCGAGGCCTGGTCACGGTGTCGTACTCCGCGGAGCACACCGGGAAAGGTGTCACCGTGGAGACTTCCTTCACGGAGGAGGGTGAGGCGCCACCCGATCGCTTCTCCGGGGTAATGCAGGGAGTGGTTCAGCGGGTTGGGGACCAGGCGGGTGAGCCTCGCGAGATCGAGATCGGCGGCTCGCCGCAGAAGTACGAAGGGCTGTTGGAGGAGTTCGATGACGAGCTGTTACAGGGGGTGAGCATCGGTGACGACCGACCGTGACGTAACCCCGTCCCAGAGGCTGTTCGGCCGTTATCTGCGCGACCTGGGCCTGCCCGTGACGCAGCAGAGGGAGGCCGTGGCGGACGTCGTGTTCGCGTCGGAGGGGCATCAGTCCGTCGACGAGATCGAGGCCGAGTTGCGCGAGCGTGGAGAGCGCATCGGCAAGGCGACCATCTATCGCACGCTCGATCTTCTCGTGCGGAGCCGACTCGTCGCGGAGCACGACTTCGGCGAGGGGTTCAAGCGCTACGAGCACCGTCTCTCGGAACACCCGGTACACGAGCACCTGATCTGTCTCGAGTGCGGCAGCGTGACCGAGTTCGAGAGCAAGGAGCTCTACGGCGTCGAGAGCCGTGTGAAGCAGGAGTACGGCTTCCAGCCGGCGCGCCGACGGCTCGAGATCTACGGCCTCTGCAAGGAGTGCCAGGACGCCGGCGTGGAACTCCAGGTCGAGGGCCTCATGTGCCCCATCGAGACGGTGTGACGCGTCCGACGCGGTCGTGACGCCCGACCCCCATTCGCTGGTCCCGGTGACCGAGCCCGCCCGGAAGTTGGAGCGCCGATCGGGTGGGGACCGCCGCGATCAGGGCACGGCGCGTTGGCCCTGGGGCGAAATCGAGCGGGCGACCGGGGCGCCCACGATCTGCGGCAACGAGATCCGCCTGCAGTTCGAGGGTCCGAACACGTTCGCCGCCTGGCTCGAGGCGATCGAGACCGCCGAGAAGTTCGTCTACTTCGAGAACTACCTCCTGCGCGACGATCCGGTGGGACGCGAGTTCCGCGATGCGCTGGTGGCGAAGGCACGTCAGGGAGTGCCGGTCTATCTCGTCCACGACTGGCTGGGGTGCTGGGCGACGCCGCGCTCGTACTGGCGGCCGTTCAAGAAGGCGGGCGTGCATCTGTGCGCGTTCAACCGTCCCGCCATTCGTCTGGGAGACCCCTTCGGAGCTCTTCAGCGGGACCACCGGAAGCTCGTCGTGGTGGACGGAGAGATCGCCTATGTCGGTGGGTTGTGCGTCGGGGCGGAGTGGGCCGGAACGCCCACGTCGGCGCCATGGCGCGACACCGGCGTGGAGATCCGGGGCCCTGCCGCGCGCGCGGCCGCGCTCGCCTTCGAGCGCGTGTGGGCCCAGTTCGACGAGCCCATCAGCCACGCGGGGCCGGTCTCCATCCCGGAAGAGGGCGGTACCCCCGTCTGGCTCATCGAGGGGGAGCCCGGACGGGCCCGTGTCTACCGGACGCTGCACCTCGCTGCGAGTCGAGCCAGGGAGTCCATCTGGATCACCGACGCCTACTTCGTGGCTCCCCGTCCCCTTTCGGAGGCGCTCGCGGCCGCGGCGCAACAGGGCGTGGACGTCCGCATTCTCGTGCCGGCCCACAACAACTGGCCGATCGTGGGGAGCATGTCCCGGGGTGGCTACCGCTTCCTGCTCGAAGCCGGCGTGCGGCTCTTCGAGTGGCAGGGCCCCATGATCCACGCGAAGACGTCCGTGGTGGACGGCGTGTGGTGCCGCGTCGGGTCGAGCAACCTCAACAGCGCGAGCCTGATGGGGAACTGGGAGCTCGACGTCGGCGTTCTGGACCCGGGGCTCGGCAGGCAGCTCGCGGGGCTCTTCATGGCGGATCTGGCATCTTCGGTGGAGATCGTTCTGCCACGGAAGGCAGCGATTCGGGCCGGCGCGGTGTCCAGTAAGCCGGGACTCCAGACGGAGCCGCTGGACCCGGAGGGGTCGTTGCCCCACCGTCTTGAGCAGCACATCCGGACGATCGGCCAGACGCCGGGCCGGCTGACGCTCGCGTCGATCGTGCGGGCCCGGGAGGCTCTGGGGGGTGCCCTGGCAGGCAACCGCCAGCTGGGGAGGGAGGACCGGACGGTGCTGGGCCTCGCGTCCATCGTGCTTCTCGTGATCGCGGTGCTCGCGGCGTTCGTGCCGTCGGCGGTCGGGTGGATCGTGGTGGCGTCGACCGGCTGGCTCGGTTTGACGACGGGAGCTCGGGCATTCGTGCAGCGCAGGCGGAGCAAGGCCGAGGAACGTGCCCTCGAGGCCTGGCAGCGAGAGAACACAGACGAAGGCAGGCAAGGATGAGCGGAGTCGAGGTCGGGATTCCCATCGCGTTCGCCGCGGGGCTGCTGTCCTTTCTGTCCCCGTGCGTGCTGCCGCTCGTGCCCAGCTACCTGACGTTCGTGACGGGGATGAGCCTCGAGGACCTCGAGGAAGGTGTGAACCGACGGGCGACGCTCATCCACTCACTCCTCTTCGTGATGGGCTTCAGCCTCATCTTCATTCTGGGCGGTGCGGCCGCGTCGTTCCTCGGACAGTTCATCCGGTACTATCAGGTGTGGATCGCCAGGATCGGTGGGGTCATCATCATCCTCATGGGCCTGCATCTGTCCGGTCTCCTGCGTTTCACGCCGCTCCTTCGCGAGCGTCGCATGCACCTGGCCGAGAAGCCGGCCGGATATATCGGCACGGTCGGCGTCGGCGTGGCGTTCGGCGCGGGCTGGACGCCGTGCCTCGGACCCACGCTGGGCGCGATCCTCACGCTCGGCATGACCCAGGAGACCGTGTGGGCGGGGGTCGGGCTCCTCAGTGTGTATTCCCTGGGACTCGCGATCCCCTTCCTGCTCGCGTCGCTCGCTCTCGACCGTTTTCTCGTCGCCTTCAAGCGCTTCCGGAAGTGGATGGGCGTGGTCGAGGTCGTGTCGGGCGTCCTGCTGATCATCCTCGGGCTCATGCTCGTTACCGGTCAGCTCACGCGCCTCAGCGACTGGTTGTTCCGCCACACTCCGAGCTGGCTGCTCGTTTGAGGGAGCCGTGTGATTGCGGCCCGGGAGCCGCAGGTGTAAGCTCGCGCGACTCATTCCGAGCTACCGCTATGGCACACCGCGTTCGTCCATTCCTGGCCAGCCTCTGCATGATGGCGCTCCTCGCCGTCTCAGTGCAGGCGCAGACCGTCAACGGTGTGCGTCGATCCATCCTCGACCAGGTGGTGCCGGGTGCGGACAGGTTCGAGCGCGCGACCGGCAATCCGCCTGTGCGGCGGGCGTACAAGGGTGACCAGCTGGTCGGCTACGTCTTCCTGACATCCGATGTGCCGCCCGTGATCCGCGGCTACGCGGGACCGATCGTGAGCGTGGTCGGCATGACGCCGGACGGGACGCTCACCGGCGTCAGGGTCATCGACTACCACGAGACCTACATGAAGACGCGCGGCGACTTCCTCCGCGAGACGCCTGGCTTCCAGGAGCAGTTCGCCGGCAAGTCGGTGGGTGATCCCTTCCAGGTCCGGGAGGACATCGACGGGATCTCCCGCGTGAGCATCTCCGTCCGTGCGATGACGCGGAGCGTGAGGCAGGCCGCACGCGGGGTGGCGGTCGAGTACATGAAGGCCGTGGAGGAGCTCGAGGCGCCCGTCGAGGACGTGGCGTCCATGACCTGGTTCGACATCCGCTCGAAGCGGGTCGCCGAGCGCTTCGAGGTCCAGGATCTCGAGCGCGACACGACGCTGGGGATGTCCGTGATCCACCTGCAGTCGGACGCCCTCGCCGAGCATCTCATCGGTGGCCTGTACAAGTACGCCCAAGAGGCGGCGGTGGAGCGGGGTGGGGTCGAGGAGATGATCCTCTATGTCGTCGACGGGAGCCGGCCCCGCCTCGAGACCCGCGAAGGCTGGTCGATCGTCCAGGACGGCCGGACGTTCGAGATTCCGACCGACGACGTCGCCATGCTCGGGGCGCCATGGGAAGGGGCCCTCCAGGAGGAGACGTCCCTGGTCGGCGTCATCATGCTGCACGGCCAGGTCGACGTCGCCCGGCCCATGACCTTCGTGTACGACCAGGGAGCCGACTACGGGTCGAACTCAGTCGACTACACGTCCCAGGTGGCCCTGGCCGCGATGGTGGAGGCGGCCGCGACGGAATCCGCGGTGGTTGCGGCTCCGGCTGCCGGGCCGGCCGACGCGGAGGATGCCGCCGACGAGGCCGCGACCGATGCGGCGGCCACGACCGTCGCGTCCGCGGACGGTCCCGACGACGCGGCCCCTCCGACCCAGGACGCCTCCGGCCCTGC
>JASFUR010000074.1:0-10795 GCA_050050215.1 Gemmatimonadota bacterium | reverse complement strand
AGAGCCACGAGCGTCAGCGGAGATATGCGTGGAATGAACCGCCCGTGGTACCACTCCTTGTCCCGTATCCGGATCAGCGCAACGCGCGTCAGCATCCCCGCCACGAAGGGGATGCCTAAATAGATGAGTACGCTCTTGGCGATCTCTCCCATGGTGATGTCTACCACGACGCCTTCCAGTCCCAGCAACTCCGGGAGCAGCGTGATGAAGAACCATGCGTACACGCTGTAGAACAGCACCTGGAAGACGGAGTTGAAGGCCACCAGGGCCGCGGCGTATTCCGGATCACCCTCTGCCAGGTCATTCCAGACGATGACCATGGCGATGCATCTCGCGAGGCCGATGAGGATGAGGCCCACCATGTACTCGGGGTAGTCCCTCAAGAACAGCACCGCGAGGCCGAACATCAGCGTCGGACCGATGATCCAGTTCTGCACCAGAGAGAGGGTCAGGATCTTTCCGTTCCGAAAGACGTCGCCGAGCTCCTCGTACCGGACCTTGGCTAGCGGCGGGTACATCATGAGAATGAGCCCGACCGCGATGGGGAGCGACGTGGTGCCGACCTGAGTGCGCTCGTTCAGTGCGTGAACGGCGTCGGGCCAGACGTATCCCAACAGGACGCCCGCCGCCATCGCGGCAAAGATCCAGAGGGTCAGAAACCGGTCCAGGAACGACAGCTTCCTGGTCGTGGAGGTCATGGCAGGATCCGCTCCATGGGCGAGGGCTTCACTGGCTCAACCAAAGATCACGGCCTCCGCGCCGGCATGCCGGTACGGCTCAGACTCCGATGAGGCCGGCTCGGCGGCGCCTTAGCAAGATGAGCACAGGTGTCCACCTTCGGCGGCTGCGCGTCCAAGGAGGTCGGCGTCACGATGCGGTTCTCCGGCCCGAACAGATATCGATGATGATCTATATTGAAGTTAGTCTATGTTGTGGGTGCAGCAACATCTCGCATGACCTCAGGGAGCATGCATGGAATTCCACGTCGAAAGCCGCCGCGTCGGCCCCCAGGGCAGCGTATCCACCTGCAAGAATGCCGAGCTGGAGCTGGATACGGCGCTCGAAGGCCGAGCGGACGTCTTCAACCCCGCCGAGTTGCTTCTGGCCGCGGTGTCCGCCTGCATGATCAAGGGCATCGAGCGGGTGGCGCCCATGCTCGACTTCGCCTTCGAAGGCGTCGAGGTCTCGCTGCACGGGGTGAGGCAGGACGCCCCTCCCAAGCTGTCCCGCATCGACTACGAGATCCGGGTGCGGACCGAAGAGCCCGACCGCAGGCTGGCGCTCCTCCACGAGAACGTTCGAAAGTACGGGACGGTGTTCAACACGGTGGCGCCAGGCACGGAGATGTCCGGGACATTGATCCGGGAATGAGTGCCGGGGGTGAGACTCGAACTCACAACGGCCGGAGCCCGGGGGATTTTGGGTCAGAGACCGGGCCTGGAAACCACGACACAGGAGAGCTGGCGATCTGCCCGGTCGAGATCGGGCCTCAGATCAGCGGGTAGCACGCCAGGTCGTCGCTCACATGGACAACCCCGTCGTAAGCGGATCTCACGACCTCGACAGCCTCTTCTAGCTGCCCAGTCCCCGCTTCCCCAAACAGGTGGCTGAGAATCAACTGGTCTACCGCAGCTGTGGAGGCGATCCGGCCGACTGTCTCCGGCGTAGCGTGCAGTTGGAGCGCCAGACCTGATGCTGAGGATGGAACGGCGAGGTGCATCACCAACGCGGTAGCCCCCCCGGCGAACTCGACGAACCGATCATCACTGCCGTTCTGGTCGCTGCTGAACACCACGCTCAGGCCCCTAGTCTCCACTCGGTACGCTAGGGCGGGCACGTTGCCGTGAGGCACGGGGAGCGCTTCGACCACGAGATCCGGCTGTTCAAGGACCACCGTCGGACCCCCGCTTCCAACGTCGATGGACGTCAGTTCGATGAGTACGCCGCGGCCGGGTCCACCGACCGTACCGCTCAGGGCAGGAAACGCTCCCCGGCTGGGGTCAAACAGCCGAGTGAGGAACGAGGCAATCGATGGGAAGTCCCCGGCTCCCGAGGGACCGACCAAGGGGAGGGTCTGAGCTCGAGCCATGTCGCTCAGCCAGAGGAGGCCTGGTAATCCCGACGTGTGATCGGGATGGACGTGGCTGATGGCCAGTAGGCTCAGGTCCTCCAGTCGGGCCCCAGACTCTCCAAACCGCACGAAGGATCCTCCTCCCGCATCTACCATCACGCGAGCACGGCCATCGATCCAGACGAGGTAGCTGGACGACGCTCGGTTTGATCCGGCACGAGGCCCACCCGAGCCGAGGACCTGCACCGCCACACCGCTGGAGGGGCATTGCTCCTGGGCGATCAGGTCTTCTACCGGTGTCAGACATAGAAGGCAGGTGAGGGTTAGAGTGATCGCACCCGAAGGGCTGATTGCGCCTCTACGCACGCTGTTCTTCCCCCAATAGAGTCAGCCTACCGTCAACTCTCTAACGGACTCGGAATTCTGCTGGCGGGGCCACCGAGTTCACAAGTCCGTGTGCTGCTAGGCTACCGAGCACGAACGTCTACGCGGTACAACAGCGAGCGCCAAGTCGAGCGTTGCTAGTGAGCCCTAGGGGGTCGGAGACCAATCCACTGGGCAACCCGCGCAGCAGCAATTCCCTGTTAGAAAGCACACCACCTGCAGGGCTCCCGTTCCTCTTCGCAACCCGGGGTCGTCTGATGCTCACGTCGTTTGAACATGCTTCAGCTCGACGCCGATAACACGGAGGTCGTTCGAACCAACGTTTTCCAGGGAGTGCGCTGGCAGCGGATCGGACCACAAGGTGGTAGGCGGGTTGGCCAGCTGAGGAACCAAGCGGCTGTCGAGGATCGTGTCTCCCGCGGCGTCCCGGCGGACGAAGTCACTCCAGCTAAGAACGTACAGTTGGCTCGGCCAACAATGCGTGTGTATGGGGGTTTGCTCTCCGGGAGGGATGCATGTGTCGAGCACTCTTACCCACTCATTCTCGAAGAGGAGGGAATGGTGCCCAGGAGCAGCGTTCAGAGCATCCAGCGCATCGGGCTGAACGAAGGCATACACTTGAGGCTCAGGGTCAGTACTTGGATGGGTCATCGTCGGTCGTCCCTTGCTTCGGATCAGGCCTCGATGACTTCCCATTTTGGGGTGCGACGTTCGGCCCAACCCGAGATGCACGTCGTGCTTTCTGACTATCAATTCGACCGCAAAAGGGCATCCCCACCCCGCGTCGCGCAACTAGCTCGCCACGGCAGTTAACCCGACACGGGCGTCCAAGAACCGTCCCGAACGACTTGGTTACGCGACCCCAACCCACCCACCCACACCTGCAACCCAATCCCCGGCCCTTCCTGCCGCGCCAGGCCGACCTCCGCCATGATCGCCCCTGCGCCGGCGCCATCAGACGGCCTGGGGTCGCGAGGTCGTCGTGCGGCCCCAACTCCTAGGAAGGGTCCCACACGATCTACGCCGCAGCGCAGTTCGGAACCTTGAGCGGGCGGGCGTCAGTCGGTCGGTCGCGATGAGCCTCACCGGACACAAAACGGAGGCCGTGTATCGCCGGTACGCGATCGTCGATGCGGCAGCTCAGGAGGAGGGCGTGGCGAAGCTGGCCGAGACGGTCAGCATCGAGAATGGGCACAGAATGGGCATAATCGCCGGACATCGCGCGGACCAGGCTAGGCGGACCAAGCTCGCCTAAACTGTTGTGCTGCAACGAGTGCCGGGGGTGAGACTCGAACTCACAAGGGCCGAAGCCCGGGGGATTTTAAGTCCCCTGCGTTTACCATTTCGCCACCCCGGCGAAGTACTCCTCGTACGAGACAGCCCCCGAAACGACAGGACCCCGAGGCCGCTGAGCGATCCCCGGGGTCCGAAGCTCGGGCGGCCGCGCGTCAGGAGATCGTAAACGGCTGTAACATTCCGTGCACGACGTGCGGCGCGCCGTCGGTGGCGTCCGCCACGAAGCAGAGCGCCATCCACTCACCCGGGGTGAAGTCGACGTACGCATCCGCCACCTGACCGGGGGCGATGACGGAGACGCCGCCGTGGGTGACAAACGGCCGGTCCTGGAACGTCTCGGCCCATGCCATGACGTCATCGACGGTCTTACCGGGCAAGAGCTTGATGAATGCGACCTCGTGACCCTGAGCCGCCCCGTTCGAGACGTGGATCACGTGTGACCCCGCCGTGGGCGGCGTCGAGAAGGAGAACGCATAATCCACGAGCGTCAGCGTCATGTCCGCAGGTGGCAACTCGGCCGGCGCGGACGTCGACGGCGTCACGGTGAGCGGCTGGATCATGCCCTTGAACACGTGCGGAACGTGGTCGGGGGCGTCGACCAAGCACAGCACCGCGTACTCGCCCGGCTCGATCATCATGGTGACCGCGGCGGACTCGCCCCCCACCGGGGGAGGATTGACCCCTCCGGCTGGGACGAACCACTCAGGCGGCGGTGAGCCGGGCTGCATTTGACCGAGAGCCTCCTGGAACGCATCCAACGTCATGCCGTCCGGCAGCTTCACGAGCTGGAGGTGATGGGGGTTCGGCCCCGTGTTGCTGAGGTCGAACGTGACCATGCCGGCCTCGATCGTCGAGGGACCTTCGAACTGGAAGTCCGACGCCGTGAAGTGGACTTCTCGCGGCCCGGCCACTGCATCGGAGCCTGCCTCGGGAGTGTTCTCGCCACCACAAGCGGCCACCGCGACGAGAACCAGCGCGAAGAGTCGATTCCTATTCATGCGTCTGCTCCTGGGGGTCTCCCCCCGAATGCGCCCTTCCGGGCGAGCTCCGGCGAGGCGTCGCCGCGCAGGCACGCGGCCCTTCGCCGGCGTTGAATGCTCTAGGTGGCGCGGGGCACAGTCAATGCTCAGGGCCCGCGGGGGAGCGCGGCCCAACGATCCTGGGGCCCTACCCCTCCAGCGGGAAGTGGCACGCCGCCGTCTGCCCCGGCAGGTGCGGCGTCTGCTCCGGCTCCACGTCGGCGCATCTCGGGAGCTGGGCCTTGGGGCAGCGCGGATGGAAACGGCACCCCGACGGCGGATCGATGGGAGACGGCACGTCGCCCTGCAGGATGATCCGCTCGCGGCTCGCGGCGGCATCCGGGTCTGCGATGGGGACGGCCGACAGGAGCGCGCCGGTATAGGGATGTCGTGGGTGCTCGTACAGCGTATCCACCGGGCCCTGCTCGACGATCTTGCCGAGGTACATGACGGCCACGCGGTCGGCGATGTATCGGACCACCGACAGGTCGTGCGCGATGAAGACGTACGTCAGACCGAACTCCTCCTGCAGCTCGGCCAGCAGATTCAGGACCTGCGCCTGGATCGAGACATCGAGGGCCGAAACCGGCTCGTCGCACACGATCAAGCGCGGACGAAGCGCGAGCGCGCGAGCGATGCCGATCCTCTGCCGCTGTCCGCCGGAGAACGCGTGCGGATAGCGGTTCACGTGCTCGGGATTGAGGCCCACGAGTCCCATGAGCCTCCGCACCTCGTCGAGGATTCCGTCCTTCGGCACAGTGCCGTGGATGACCAGCGGCTCCCCGATGATCGCGGCCACGGTCTTCCGCGGATCCAGGGACGCATAGGGATCCTGGAAGATCATCTGAACCGAGCGGCGGTACGCCCTGAGCGCGGCGCCCTTCATGTCGGTCACGTCCTCTCCGGCGAACCGGATCCGGCCGCTGGTCGGGTCGTGGAGGCGCATGATGACGCGGGCCAGCGTGGACTTGCCGCATCCGGACTCGCCGACGAGACCGAGCGTCTCGCCCTCGCGCACCTCCAGGTCGACACCGTCGACTGCGTGGACGTGGCCGATGGCGCGCTGGACCAGAATGCCGCGTGTGATGGGGAAGTGCTTCGTGACGCCCTCGAGTCGCAGCAACGGCTCGGCGCTCATGCCGGCCCCCCGGCACGATCTCTCAGCGACTCTCCGATGTGCACCTTGTCGGCCTCGGGCAGGTGGCAGGCGTCGGGATGCTCCGCGTCGGCCGGATGGAGCGCCGGCACCTCGGTGCGGCAAACGTCCATCGCGTGCGGACACCTGGGGTGGAACGCGCATCCGGAAGGCACGTGGATCAGCGAGGGCGGCTGGCCCTCGATGGGGCGTAGCGGCGTATCACGGTCCTGGTCGATGCGCGCGATCGACTGCAGAAGCCCCCACGTATACGGATGACGCGGGTGGTAGAAGACGTCCCGGTCGCTCCCCTGCTCGACCACGCGCCCCGCATACATGACCGAGATGCGGTCGCAGTACTCGGCGACGACGCCCAGGTCGTGAGTGATCAGGAGGACGGCGGTGCCCAACTCGTCCTGTATGCGCCGGATCAGCTCGAGGATCTGCGCCTGGACCGTCACGTCGAGCGCGGTCGTCGGCTCGTCGGCGATGAGCAGGTCGGGCTGCAGCGCGAGCGCCATGGCGATCATGGCTCGCTGCCGCATGCCGCCCGAGTACTCGTGCGGATACTGCCCAGCCCGCTCGCGCGGACGAGGAATGCCCACTTGCTCGAGCAGCCCGACCGACTCCTCGAGAGCCTCGCGCTTCGCGGTGCCCCGATGGACTCGGAGGACCTCGGCGATTTGGTTGCCGACCTTGTGGACCGGATTCAGCGCGGTGAGGGGGTCCTGGAAGATCATGCCGATGCGTGACCCTCGAATCTTCCGCATCGCGTCGCCTTCCAGCTCCAGCAGGTCTACACCGTCGAACACGGCGCGGCCGGAGATGCGCGCCTCCCTGCGGGTCACGAGGCCCATCACCGTGAGCATCGTGACGCTCTTCCCCGACCCCGACTCCCCGACGACGCCGAGTGTCTCCCCCCGCGACACCGAGAACGAGACGCCGTCGACGGCCTTGACCAGACCTTCCCGGGTCGGGAAGTGAACCCTGAGATCCTCGACCTCGAGGAGCGGTCCGGCCTTCCGCGGCTGCGCGTCTTCCGTCGACAACCGCTAGTCCTCCCGCAGCTCTTGATGGGGGTCGAAGGCGTCCCGCAGCCCGTCGCCCAGGAAGTTGACCGCGAGCACGGTGACCAGAATCGCCAGACCGGGGAACCACACCAGCCAGGGCGCGATGAGCGTGAAGTTCTGCGCGTCGTTGAGGAGGTTGCCCCAGGACGGCGTCGGCGGCTGGATGCCGAAGCCGAGGAAGCTCAAGGACGACTCGGCGAGGATCGCCGCCGCGACGCCGAGCGTGACGTTGACGATCATCGGCCCCATGGCGTTGGGCATCATGTGGCCGAAGATGATGCGCGCGTCCGAGGCTCCGCACGCGCGGGCGGCCTCCACGAACTCCTTCTCCTTCAGCGACAGGAAGACCCCGCGCACGATCCGGGCCTGCCCCATCCAGAAGAAGAGCGACAGGATGAGCACGATGTCGAAGACGCTGCCGCCCATCGCGCGCGACGCGATGATCAGGATCACGAGGAACGGGATGGCGAGGAATAGATCCGTTACACGCATCAGCAGGTTGTCCGCCCAGCCTCCGTAATAGCCGGCGAGCGCACCCACGAGGCCGCCGATGACCCCGGCCGACAACGCCACGGCCAACCCGACGAGCAGCGAGATCCGGCCCCCGTAGAGCACCCGGGCGAACTCGTCCCGCCCCAGGTTGTCGGTCCCGAACCAGTGCGTGCCGTTGGGGCCGGTGAGCATGCCGAGGAGATCCTGCTCGACCACGTCGTACCGGGCGATGACCGGGGCGAACGCGACCGCCAGGCCGAGCAGCACGAGCACGCCGAGGCTCGCGATCGCCAGCTTGTGCCGCTTGAACCTCAGCCAGGCCAGCTGGCCCGGGCTGAGCACGAGCTCGGTCGCGCTCGCCCCGCTCGCGTCGGTCCCCGACTGCGCAATGCTCACGGCCTCAGGCATACCGGATCCGTGGATCGAGGATCGCGTACGTGATGTCCGCCAGCAGGTTGAACACGATCACGAACGTGACGGTGATCATCAGCCACGGAAGGATCTGCGGGTAGTCTCCGTTGTTCATGGCGGTGATGAAGAACCTGCCCATGCCGGGCCACTGGAAGATCTGCTCGGTGATGATGAGCCCGGCCGCCATGGCACCGACGTCGATGCCCAGCTGCGTGGTGAGGGGGATGAGCGCGTTACGCAGCGCGTGATGGAAGATGACGCGGCGCTCCTTGAGGCCCTTCGCCCGGGCCGTACGCAGGTAGTCGGCGTGGAGCACCTCGAGCATGCTCGCGCGCGTGTACCGGCTGTAGATGGCCACGATCTGCACCGAGAGGACGAGCGCCGGAAGCGCCAGGTGGCGGAGGAGGTCGACCGGATGGAAGCCGGTCGAGCCCGGCGAGGTCATCCCGGCCGTGAACACGATCGGCTCGCTGAGGTTGAACCATCGCGTCAGATACAGACCGAACACGATCTGCAGCATGAGCGCGAACCAGAAGTTGGGAATGGACAGCCCCAGGAACGCACCCCCGGTCGCGACGTTGTCGAACGTCGAGTACTGCCTGAGCGCCGAGAGGACGCCGATGGTGACGCCGAACAGGAGCGAGACGACGATCCCGGCGATGCCGAGGACCGCGGAGTTCACCAGCGCACTGCGGATCTCGCTGCCCACCGACGCACCGGTGATGAGCGACGTCCCCCAGTCGCCCCTCACGAAGTGCGAGAGCCACGACACGTACTGGGCGGGTCCCGACCGGTCGAGCCCCAGCTGCTGCCGGACCCGCATGACGTCCTCCTGACTGACGCGCGGGTTCGAGCGCATCATCGCGAGCGGGTCCGCCGTGGCGTGCACCACGGTGAAGACCAGGATGCTGGAGAGGAGGAGGACCGGAATGGAGAAGAGGAGCCTTCGGATCGCGTACCTGAGCATCGGTCTGCCGCGACCCTACTGACAGGCGCCGGGTCGCGCGCAGTACCACTCGTTCATGTTCCCGAACACGCTCAGGATCGACTCGGTGTAGAGCCCCACGGGGCCGGCGACCTTGTCGGCCCGCCAGACGCTCACCGCGGGCAGCTGATAGAGCGGGAGGAGGACGTGGTCGGCCTCCTGCTCCGCATAGGCGATCCGGAGCAGCTCGCGACGCTGCTCCGGATCGAGCTCCCTGGCCGAGGCCAGCATCGCGTCGTAGGCCCTCTCGTTGCACCAGCGGCTGTCGTTCTGTCCGGCCCAACCGTTCTCCGCCGTGGGGATCGACTCGCACCCCAGAATCGACTGGATGTCGGGATCGGGGCTCCCGCCCCAGGCGTAGTCCGCCATGCCGTACTCGCCCTTGGGGAGGACGTTCGAAAACAGGTCGCCGGCCTGGTAGTTGCGGACGGTGAGGTTGAAGCCGGCCGCCTCGGCCTTGGGGATCAGCAGGGCCTGGGTGGTCTGGCGCCGCGCGTTGCCGGCCACGGTGGTGTACTCGACCTCGAGGTCGCGGCCGTCCTTGCGGCACGGCCGGCCCGACGCCACGCCGCTGCAGTCCCAGCCTGCGGACGTGAGGATCTGCATCGACCTCTGGGGATCGTACGTGTACTTGGCGAACGGCTTGCCCTCGGGACCGTCGCACCAGTGTCCCAGGTTCGTGTACGAGAGCGCCGCGCAGTCGAGGACCTCGGCCTCCGGATAGTTCAGCTTGATGATCGCGTCGATCACGCTCTGCCGGTCGATGGCGTACATGAGGGCTTCCCGCACGCGGGTGTCGTCGAGCGGCGGGCGCTCCACGTTGAACCAGAGGGCCTCGTAGTAAGGGCTCTGGCCGGCCTGGACGCGGACGTTCGGATTCGACTGGACCTGGCGCGCGATGCTCACGTTCGACGGCTGCGGCCAAATGACGCTCACCTCGCCGGACAGCACGGAGTTGATCTCCGTCGTCTGCTCCTCGCGGGGCACGAACACGACCTGGTCGAACCAGGTCTGCTCACGCCAATACGCGTCGTTGCGGACGAGCACCGCCTGCTCGCGACTCCAGGACTCGAGGACCCAGGGCCCTCCCGAGAACGGGATCGAGGTGTTCATCTCCGTGCGAAGGTCCGGCGCGTCGGGATCCGCCTCGGGAAACGCCGCCTTCTTCAGGAGGTACTGGGTCGGGCCACCGAAGAGGTCCATCCAGTCGACCACGATGTCGCTGAACGTGATGACCACGGTCTTCGGGTCCGGCCCGCTGATCGACGTGATCTTGTCGTAGCCCACCACGGTCAGCGTACCGGTGGTGTTCATGATCGCCTTCCAGGTGAACTCGAAGTCCTCCCAGGTGATGGGCGTCCCGTCGGACCAGACGGCATCCGGGTCCAGGTGGAGCGTTACCGTGAAGGGATCCGTCGCGAGCCCCCCGTTCTCCAGGCTGGGGACTTCGGCGAGCAGTGGCCCGGCGACCCATTCCCCGTGCTCGTCCAGCGTCATCGTCTTCGGCAGGACGTGGTTCAGGACCGAGTAGTTGACGAACGCGATGTTGGCGCACGACGTGACCGGGTTGAGGCACTGGGGCCACTGCTCCGCGCCGACGACGAGCCTCCCGCCGCGGACCGGCTCACCGGTGGCCATTACGTCCGCGCCTCCTCCCCCTCCTCCGTCACCACACCCCAAGGCGATCGATACGAGCGCGAGCGTCGAGGACGCGCGGATCCAGCGAGCGGCGGAGCTCTTCATGTGTGCGGCGGGCGGTGGGGAGGACTCGGGGGAGGTTCGGTAGGAATGTTACCCGTGCGGACCACACGACCTCAACCTTCGGGTGCGAGCTCGCCGCGCGGGGATCGTCGCAACTCCGTGACCACCCCTCATGAGCGAAAAAGCTGCTCGGGCGCCCGAGGGGTGGCCGGCAGCTCCGGGGCGGGCCCA
>JASFUR010000073.1:0-10959 GCA_050050215.1 Gemmatimonadota bacterium | reverse complement strand
GAGGTCGGGGTCCGTCTTCCGGTGCAGCCCGGGAAGGGATACCACCGGGACATCGGCATCGGGCCGAACGGGGCTCCTCCGCTCCGCATCGCGTGTGTGCTGAACGAGTCGTCCGTGTTCTGCACGCCGCTATACACGTATGTGCGCTTTGCCGGCACGATGGAGTTCTCGGGCGTGAACCGGGTGATGCGCGCGCCGCGGCTTCGTCAGCTCACCCGCGCGGCGCGGGACGTCTTCCCGGGCCTCGGCAGCGCCCGCCCCCAGTCCGAGTGGTGCGGGCTCCGGCCGATGTCGGTCGATGGCCTGCCCATCGTCGGCCCGCTCGGCGACGTCGAGGGGCTCAGCGTCGCGACCGGGCACGGAATGCTCGGTGTCACGCTCGCGCCCGTAACCGGCGAGATCATCGCGAGGCACGTGCTCGAGGGTGGAGACGCCCGAACCGAGACGCTTTCGCCGGCGCGCTTCGAGTAGCTGTCGGCAGGCGCCCGTCGCTACAGATCGAGCGGAATGACCTCGGGGTGCACCTTGCTCGTGGCCTTCGTTCCGTCGACGTCGATTCCCTCGAGCTTGAGGAGCTCGGCCTTCGCCCGCAGGCCACCGCCGAACCCGGTGAGGCTCAGGTCCGACGCCACCACCCGGTGGCACGGCACCACGATGGGCAGCGGGTTCGCCCCGACCGCCTGGCCGACCGCGCGTGCCATGTCCGGCTTGCCGATGTCCTTGGCGACCTGACCGTACGAGGCGACGTGGCCGTATTCGATCTGCAGGAGTCGGTCGTAGACGTCCTGCTGGAAGTCGGTCTGCGTGTCGGGAAAGTCGAGGGGCAGATCGAACGACCGTCGCGATTTGTCGAAGTACTCCTCGAGCTGGCGGACGGCGTTCACCAGCACCGGTGGCCACTCGGGCGGCGGGTCCGCGTGATGTCCGCGCGGTAGCGCGCCGAACTCGATCCTGCGGACACCCTGGGGTGACACCCACACGGTGACCGGCCCCGCCCGCGTCTCGGCGAGATGGGCCGAACGGACGTCGACGGTGGTCAGTGGGTGCCTCCGTCGTGGCTCTCTTCCAGTGCCTTCTGGAGCGCCTCGAAGCCCAGGAGAGCGCACTTGATGCGGACCGGGAACTTGCTCACGCCCGCGAGAGCACGCAGGTCGCCGAGCGCCTTGTCTTCGGCCGCGCCTTCGTCGCCGTGCATCATCTCGGTGAAGCGATCGGCGAGGGCGTCGGCTTCCTCGATCGACCGGCCTTCGAGCATGGTGGTCATCATGCTCACGGCGGCCTGCGAGATGGAGCACCCCTGACCGACGAACCGAGCCTTCGTGATGTGGTCGTCGTCCACCCGGAGCTGCAGCTTGATCTCGTCCCCGCAGACGGGGTTGTTCAGGTGCACCTCGACCGTCTCGTCCTCGAGCTCACCCTTGTTCCGGGGATTGCGGTAGTGCTCGAGAATGAGCTGTTGGTAGAGCGAGTTGAGCTTCGGGGTTTCCATCGGGTCGGCCTTCCTGGTGCGGTGGCTCAATGTAGGCGGCGGCTCGGTCGGGTCCAACCGGGCACGCGCCATTCACGGGGCCGGCCCGGCACGCGACCTTTCATGTCTCGGTCCCGATAACCCGCTTGGTGATGCACGCGCCCCTTCTCGCCGACGTCGTGATCCTGATGGTGGCCTCGATCGGGGTCCTGTACGTGTCGCGCGGGATCAAGCTGCCCCCGATCGTGGCGTTCCTGTTGACCGGTGTCCTGCTCGGTCCGCACGGCCTCGGGCTGGTCCACGAGGTCGAGGAGGTCGAGCAGCTCGCCGAGCTGGGCGTCATCCTGTTGCTGTTCACGATCGGGCTCGAGTTCTCGATCGCCGAGCTCCTCAAGATGAAGCGCCAGGTGCTCGTGGGTGGCGGCATCCAGATCGCCGCCGTCACGCTCGCGACGTGGGGCGGGCTGCTGCTTCTCGGCCTTCCGTCGGACCAGGCGTTCTTCCTGGGCATGACGGCTTCCCTCAGCTCGACCGCGGTCGTGCTCAGGCTCCTCCAGCAGTCGGCCGAGGTCGATGCTCCGCACGGGCGTATGAGCCTCGCGATGCTCGTCTTCCAGGACGTGAGCATCGTTCCCATGATGCTGCTCGTCCCGATCCTGGCGGGATCGGGAGAGGGCCTGTTGCCGGCTTTGGGGGCGTTCGCGGCGCAGGCGATGGCGATCGTGCTCCTGGTCATCGTCCTGGCCCGCTTCGTCGTGCCCGGACTGCTGCACCGCGTCGTGCACACCCGCAGCCGCGATCTCTTCCTCCTGACGGTGGTCACGGTCTGTCTGGCGGTGGCCTGGCTCTCGTCGTTGGCCGGGCTCTCTCTCGCGCTCGGAGCGTTCCTGGCCGGATTGCTCATCTCCGAATCCGAGTACAGCCATCAGGCGCTCGCCGACATCCTGCCGTTCCGGGACCTGTTCGCGACCTTCTTCTTCATCAGCGTCGGTATGCTGCTCGACGTCGAGCTCGCGGTGGGGCAACCGGTCCTCCTGGTGGGCCTCGTGGCCGCGCTCTTGTCGGTGAAGGCTCTGGCCGCGGGGCTGGCGTCCTTGCTGGCGGGCTCCTCCCTCAGGACCGGCGTGCTGACCGGTATCGCCATGAGCCAGGTCGGGGAGTTCTCGTTCGTCCTGGCCGGTGCCGGGCTGAGCGCCGGCCTGATGACCGACCTCACGTACCAGTGGTTCGTGGTCGCCGCGGTGGCGACGATCGGCGTGACTCCGCTGCTCCTCCGAATCGCGCCGTCGTTGGCGACGCGCCTCGGCCGGCTTCCCGTGCTGCAGCGCGTCGACATGAGGGAGAGAGAGCGGGACGATGCCGTCCCGGGGGAGGTTCGAGAGAACCACCTGGTGATCGTCGGATACGGGCTCAACGGGAAGAACGTGGCCAGGGCCGCCGCTCTGGCCGGCGTGCCCCACCTGGTCGTGGACATGAACCCCTCGCTGGTCGCCGCCGAGCGAGAGCGCGGCGTCCCCATCCACTACGGCGACGCGACCCGGCCGGCGCTGCTCGAGCATCTCGGCGTGGCGCAGGCCCGCGCGGTGGTGGTCGCCCTCTCGGACGCGGCCGCGACGCGGCAGGTGACCGGGCTGGCCCGCGCTCTCAACCCCGGCTGCAGCATCGTGGCGAGAACGCGGTACGTGCGTGAGGTCGAAGCGCTGCGGCAGCTCGGTGCCGACACCGTGATCCCCGAGGAGCTCGAGACGTCCGTGGAGATCGTGTCGAGGGTGCTGGCGAGCTACCTCGTGCCCCGGCGTGAGATCGAGACGTTCGTGGCCGAGATGAGGGCCGGTGACTACGAGATGTGGCGCGAGCCCGCCGCGGAGCGCGCGAGCCTCCTCGATCTCAGGCAGACGCTCACCGAGATCGAAGTCACGACGCTGCGCGTGGACCCCGAGAGCGCCATCGTGGACCAACGGCTGCGGGACTCCGATTTGCGTCGCCTCTTCGGGGTCTCGGTCGTCGCCATCCGGCGGGGAGACGAGATCATACCGAACCCCGGTGGGGAGGAGACCGTGCGTGGAGGCGATCTCCTGGTGGTGATCGGACTCGGCGAGGAGATCGCCGCGGCGAGCGGGCTGCTCACGTCGACGGTCGCCGAACCGGAGAAGGCGGAGTCGGACGGTGCTTCCTAGCCGAAGATGCCGCCCACGCTCGCGAGCCCGTCGATGAGCCGGTCCACGTCGTCTTTCGTGTTGTACAGGTAGAACGACGCCCGCGCCGTAGCCGCGACACCGAAGTGCTGCATGACGAGCTGGGCACAGTGATGTCCTGCCCGGATCGCGACGCCGTCGGTGTCGAGGATCGTCGAGATGTCGTGGGGGTGAGCGTCGCCCAGGGTGAACGACACGACTGCGGAGTGCTCGTCGAGGGACTCGGGGCCGTAGACGCGGATCCCGTCGACGTCCCCGACGCGCTCGAGCGCATACGCCATGAGATTCCGCTCGTGCGCTTCGATGGCATCCATCCCGATTTCCGCGAGGAAGTCGATCGCGGCGCCGAGGCCGATGGCTCCGGCGATGTTCGGGGTGCCCGCCTCGAACTTGTGCGGGACGTCGGCCCACGTGCTCTCATTGCGCCCGACGATGCGGATCATCTCGCCACCGCCCTGATAGGGCGACATGGCCTCCAGGAGATCGCGGCGGGCCCAGAGTGCGCCGCAGCCCGTCGGGCCGCACATCTTGTGGCCACTGAACGCGTATACGTCGACGCCCAGCTTCTGCACGTCGACCTTCGTGTGTACCGCGCCCTGTGCCCCGTCCACGACCACGAGTGCTCCAACCGCGTGCGCCGCCTCGGCGATGCGCTCGATCGGGTTCACCGTGCCCAGCGCGTTCGACACGTGCGAGACCGCGACGACCTTGGTGCGCGCCGAGAGCAGCTGCGACAGGTCGTCGAGGATCAGTCGGCCCTGGTCGTCGATCTCGAGGTAGCGCAGCCGGGCGCCTGTGCGTTGGGCGAGGAGCTGCCACGGCACGATGTTCGAGTGGTGCTCGAGGACTGTGAGGACGATCTCGTCTTCGGGGCCGACGTTGTCGAGGCCCCAGCCGGCCGCGACCAGGTTGATGGCCTCGGTGGTGCCGCGGGTGAAAACGACCTCGGCCGTCTCGTGGGCGTTGATCCAGCGGGCCACCTTCTCACGGGCGCCTTCGTAGCCTTCGGTCGCGCGGCGGGACAGCTCGTGGATGCCGCGGTGGACGTTCGCGTTGTCGCGCTCGTAATAGTTGTCGAGCGCGTCGATCACCGCGCGCGGCTTCTGGGAGGTCGCGGCGCTGTCGAGGTAGACGAGCGGCCTGCCGTTGACCTCCTGGTCCAGCGCCGGGAACTCGGCTCGGATCAGGGCCGGATCGAAGCCGCCCGCCGGAGCCGGTGCGGTTCGGGTGTCGCTACCCGACGTCGACGTAGACATCACCATCCCTCACCTCCACCGGATACGACTTCACCGGCCGGACGGCCGGCAGCGCCCTGTTCTTGCCGGTGCACGCCTCGAAGCGGGCGCCGTGGTAGATGCACACCACCTGGTCTCCCTCGAGGTCCCCGTCCGATAGCGCGTACTCCTCGTGGGAGCACTCGTCGTGCAGCGCGCAGATCTTTCCGTCGACGTTCGCCAGCACGACGGGCAGCCCCTCCGCATCCACCCCGAGCAGCTGACCGGCCGGACACTCGCCCGAAGAGGCGACCTTCACCCACTTGCTCATCGCAGGTCCTGCCGCGCACCGGGGAGAGATGTCTTCACTGAGTCGGTGCGCGCCGTGCTCCGGCCCGCCGGCTCACGCATGCTGCGACAGCTTCTGCTCGATGACCCGGGAAACCTTCTCGACGACTCCGCCGAGCGGGAGCTTCGCGAGCACCTCGCCGAGGAAGCCCATGACGACGAGCCGTTCCGCCTGCACGCGATCGAGTCCGCGCGACATCAGGTAGAACTTGGCCTCCGCGTCGAGCTCACCGACCGTCGCGCCGTGTGAGCACTTCACGTCGTCCGCCTCGATCTCGAGGTTCGGCAACGAGTCGGCCCGGGCGTGCGGCGAGAGGAGCAGGTTGCGGTTCGTCTGATACGCGTCGGTCTTCTGGGCCCCGGGGTGCACCCGGATGATCCCGCGGAAGACCGCGCGGCTCGCGCCGTCGAGCGCGCCCTTGTAGAGCAGGTCGCTCGACGTGTTCGGCTCGATGTGGTCCTGGCTCGTGTTGAAGTCGAAGTGCTGCGAGTCGTCGCCGAAATAGAGCCCGAGCATGTCCGAGTTGGCGCCCGGTCCGAGGAGGCGGGCATTCAGGTCCACGCGGCTGACCGAGGCGCCCAGCGCGACGTTGAGTGTGTCGAGCGTCGCGTCGCGGCCGGCCAGCGTGCGCTGCACCGACTGGTAGAACGCGCCGCTGCCGAGCCTCTGAACGGCCACGTACTGGACCTGCGCGCCATCCCGGGCGATGACCTCCACGGCCGTCGACGTCAGCGTCTGCGACTCGAAGTCGTCGGAGAGCACCTCGTCCACGTAGGAGACCTGGCTGTGCTGCTCGGCTACGACGAGCACGCGGCTCAGGTACGCCGTGCCGGGGTCGCTGTACCACCGCGTGACCCGGACCGGCGCCTCGAGCTTCACGCCCTTGGGCACGTACAGGAAGACACCGTCCGTCCAGAGCGCCGCGTTGAGCGCCGCGAACTTGCCTTCCTCGGCCGGCACGGCCTCGGTCGCCAGGTGCTGCTCGACGAGCTCGGGATGCTGCTGCACCGCCTCGTGCAGCGACGTGAGGATCACGCCCTGCTTGGCGAGGTCGTCGGAGATGTCCACGTGCACGGCATGACCGTCGATGACGACGAGGTGTCCCGAGGCCTCGCGGTCCTCATCCATGGCCTGCCGCAGCTGCTCGGGCCAGGCCGAACGGTCGTCCGGCGCCGCGGCCCCTTCGGGGAGCCGGAGCGGATCGAGGTCGAGCGTCTTCTTCAGGTCGGTGTAGCGCCACTCCTCGAGCTTCGTGGTCGGCATGGGCGTACGCTCGTAGACGTCCCACGCGTGCGCGCGCCGCTCGCGAAGCCACTGGGGCTCGTCCGCCGAGATCCGCTCGACCGCCTCGGCGCTCAGCGCCTCGGTCACACCCTCGCCCAGGAGGGTCGCCACTGCGTCAGCCAACGGATCCCTCCATCTCCAGCTCGATGAGTCGATTGAGCTCCACGGCGTACTCGAGTGGAAGCTCCTTGGCGATCGGCTCGATGAATCCGCGCACGATCATCGCCATGGCCTCGTCCTCGGGAATCCCGCGGCTCGTCAGGTAGAAGAGCTGCTCCTCGCCGATCTTCGAGACCGAGGCCTCGTGGCCGACGTTCGCGTCGTTCTCCTCGATCTCGATGTACGGGTACGTGTCCGTGCGCGAGGTGTCGTTGATGAGGAGCGCGTCGCACTCGACGTTCGAGCGCGCGTGGTGCGCCCCTTCGTAGACCTTGCAGAGGCCACGGTAGGTCGAGCGGCCGTGCCCCTTCGAGATCGACTTCGATACGATCGACGAGGTCGTGTGGGGCGCCACGTGGACGACCTTGCCGCCGGTGTCTTGGTGCTGTCCGTCGCCCGAGTAGGCGATCGACAGGATCTCGCCGTGCGCGCCCTCGCCCATGAGGTAGCAGGACGGGTACTTCATGGTCAGCTTCGACCCCAGATTTCCGTCGAGCCACTCCATGTGGCCACCCGCGCCGACCATCGCCCGCTGGGTGACCAGGTTGTACATGTTGTTCGACCAGTTCTGGATGGTCGTGTAGCGGAACCGCGCGTTGTCCTTCACGACGATCTCGATGACGCCGGAGTGGAACGACTCGGTCGAGTAGACCGGCGCGGTGCATCCCTCGATGTAGTGCGCGTTGGCGCCTTCCTCGACGATGATGAGCGTCCGCTCGAACTGCCCCATCCGCTCCTGATTGACGCGGAAGTACGCCTGTAGCGGCGTCTCCAGCTTCACGCCCTTCGGGATGTAGACGAACGATCCACCCGACCACACCGCGGAGTTCATCGCCGCGAACTTGTTGTCCCCCGGCGGAATCACCGTCGCGAAGTGCTCGCGGAAGAGCTCGGGGTGGTTCTTGAGGCCGTCCTCGATCGAATCGAAGATGACGCCCTTGTCTTCCCACTCCTTGCGGAGCGAGTGGTAGACCATTTCGGACTCGTACTGGGCGCCTACGCCCGCGAGGATCTTACGCTCGGCCTCGGGGATCCCGAGCTTCTCGAACGTGTCCTTGATCTCCTCCGGAACGTCGTCCCAGGAGCGCTCCATGCGGTCCTGGGGACGTACGTAGAAGTAGATCTCGTCGAGGACGTCGTTCAGCCCCGACAGATCACCGCCCCACGTGGGCATCGGCTTCGACTCGTAGATCTCGAGCGCCTTGAGGCGGAACTCGAGCATCCACTCGGGCTCCTCCTTATGATGCGAGATCTGACGGACGACCTCCTCGGAGAGGCCCTTCTGAGCACGGAAGACCGGCTCGCCTTTCGTGATGAAGCCGTATTTATACTCGTCGAGGTCGAGTTCTTGAATCGTGTCGTTCTGGGGCATGGAGGGTCTCCCTTGTCAGGCGCCGGGCCCGCTACCGTTCGTGGAGGGCTCGTGCACCTCGTACACGTTGTAGCCCTCTTCCTCGAGGGCGAGCGCGACTTCCGGGCCGCCGGACTTCACGATGCGGCCGTGCACCATCACGTGGACGAAGTCGGGCTTGATGTAGTTCAGCAGGCGCTGGTAGTGCGTGATGAGCAGGATCGACATCTCCGGATCCTCCTCGGTCAGCTTGTTCACACCGTTCGCGACGACCTGAAGCGCGTCGATGTCGAGACCCGAGTCGGTCTCGTCCATTACTGCGAGCTTGGGCTTCAGCATCGCCATCTGGAGGATCTCGTTTCGCTTCTTCTCACCGCCGCTGAAGCCGTCGTTGACGTGGCGCTCCGCGAAGGACGCATCCATGTCGAGCATCTCCATCCGCTCGGTGAGCTGGTCGGAGAAGTCGAAGATGTCGAGCTCCTCGCCCTCCGGCTGGCGCGCCTGGACGGCCGTGCGCAGGAAGTTGGCGATGGAGACACCCGGGATATCGACCGGGTACTGGAAGGCGAGGAAGACGCCCGCGAGGGAGCGCTCGTCGGGCTCCATCTCCAGAAGGTCGTCGCCCGCGAAAGTCACGGTGCCGGCCGTGGGCTCGTAGCCGGGGTGCCCCGCGAGGACCTTGGCCAGGGTGCTCTTGCCGGAGCCGTTCGGGCCCATGATCGCGTGGACCTCACCGGGCTTGATCTCGAGATCGACGCCTTTGAGGATGCCGAGCTCTTCGTCGGCGACCTTGGCCTGAAGACCTGCGATCTTCAGAATGGGGGCAGCACTCATCCGTCCCTCGGGCAGTAGGGTCAACGGAGCACGCTGGGCTCCGCTTATCAATAATGATTCTCAGTTTCGAATCCGTAAGGTAGACCAGGCCCAATGGAGGGTCAAGTGAATCCGGAAGGCCTGGAAAGGGCCCGTTCCACGGGCGATTTCGGTCCATTGGACAGCGATTCCGAAGGGCTCTGGCTGGTGCTCGGCGGAGGGGGTCTCAAGGGCATGGCACACGTTGGGGCGTACCAAGCCCTCGAGGAGGCAGGCGTGCGTCCGGCCGGCATCGTGGGGACGAGCATCGGCGCGCTCGTCGGCGCGTCGATCGCGAGCGGGATGAGCGCTGCGGAGATGCGTGACCTGGCCGTTGGCCTCGACCGGCGTGACATCGCCCGCCTGAACCGTGGGGCCGTGTGGATCAACGGCATTCGTGAAGTGAGCGTCTTCCGGGGCGACGTGCTCCGGGAATACTTCCAGGAAGTGTTGCTGGATGGAGGGTGGGACGCGCTCGACATCCCTCTGCTGATCAACGCGGTGGATCTGGGCGATGGCTCGCTCCACTGGTTCGGGTCGGGGCACCGGGACGACGTGTCGCTACTGGACGCGGTGTACGCCTCGGCGGCGCTGCCCGTCTTCTATCCGCCCTTCGAGCTGAACGGACGTGCCTACGTCGACGGCGGCATCAGCCGGAGCCTTCCGGTGGACAAGGCGCAGTCCGAGGGCGCCGCGCGCATCCTGGCGATCGACGTGGGATCCGGGGAGAAAGCGGACACGGCGGATGTCATGAAGCGGGGCATGATCGCCATCCACCAGCGCGTGGTATCGATCATGATGTGGCGTCGGCGCTTCGAGATGGTGAGTCGATGGGACGGCGTCCCCCTGCTCTACGTACGCCCGCAGCTCGAGGGCTACGGCACCTTCGACTTCGACCACGTCGGGTACTTCCTGGAGGAAGGATACCGGGCCATGAAGGAGGCGTTGGAGTCGGCGTGAGGAGCCCGGGGGTGCGCCTCCTGCTGCTGGGCATGCTCGTGGGGAGCGTGGCGTGCTTCGACTCCGGCGCGCCGCCCCGGCCCGGCACTCTCACGGCGCTGGTCCAGTCCCCGAACGGTGACGAAGGCGCGGCCGTGCTGCTCCTGCTCGGAGACGACGCGCGGGAGGTGAGGTCGGCCGGAGGCACCGAGGCGTACTCGGCCGCCTCGGCCGAGGGCACCCGGGTCGTGCTGATCCACCCGGCCGGTGGGGCGTTGACGTTCGAGGTCGAGATGGCCGACACGGAGCGCCCGCCGTCGGTGCTCTTCCGCCAAGTCGCGGGGCCGGACGACGCGCTGCGCGACGACGTCTCGGGCTACGTGCTCCGGTGGTCGCGATGAGGGGCGGCGGCGCTCGGTGGGTCCTGGCGCTCGTCACGTGCACCACCCTCGCGAGCCCCGTGCAGGGACAGGACATCGCGGCCGCGTCCGAGGCGATGGGCGTGCCGCTACCGGTGGCGTACTACGAGACCCTGAGAGCCGATCCGGCAGCCTACACCTTCGAGCGGGCCTTCTTCGCACGGACGGGGCCGGGGCGCGTCGGGGCCGTCGGCGGCACGGTGAAGATGCCCGTGGTGCTCGCGCTCTTCGGCGACTCGGACGCTCCGGACGTCTCGCGCGACATGGTGCAGGCGGCGCTCTTCGACGGTCCCGCGGAGCACGGGACGCTCACGGACGCCTATGTCGAGATGTCGCGCGGCGCGCTGACCGTCAGCGGCGACGTCTTCGACTGGGTGCGCACGGGGGTCTCCCTCGCCGACGCCGTCGGCACGAGCGACGGGCTGGGGGGAGACGCGATGGCCGGCGCCTTCTTCGCCGAAGCGCTCGACTCGCTCGACGCGGCCGTGGACTTCACCGCGTACGACAACGACGGGCCGGACGGTGTCGCGGACAGCGGTGACGACGACGGATTCGTGGACGTGATCACCTTCGAGTACCTGGAGGTGGCGGCGTCGTGCGGGGGCCCGGGCATCTGGCCGCACCGGTGGCGGATGTCGGCCTGGAACGGTGCGCCCTACACGACCGAGGACCTCGGCGCGAACGGCCAGCCGATCCGCATCCAGGACTACATCACCCAGGGCGTGACGG
>JASFUR010000072.1:0-11069 GCA_050050215.1 Gemmatimonadota bacterium | reverse complement strand
GGCACGGCACGACGATCGCGAGCGCGTTCAGCCCGTTCGCGCGTCCCACCGCGCGCACGGCGGTCGGGCGCCCGACGGCCCGGGCGACGTCCGCGTAGCTGCGGGTCTCCCCGTACGGGATCTCGCGTAGCGCCCCCCACACGTCCCGCTGGAAGTCGGTGCCCGGCATCTCGACCGACCCACGGAACTCCCGACCGCGCCCCTCGAAGTATTCGCTCAGGTCCTCCGCCACGGTGGCGATGCGCGGGTCGTGCCCGGGGACGAACACCGCGCCCATCCGCTCACGGATCCGCCGGACCTGCGTGGAGAGCGCACGCCGGTCCACGAACTCGAGCATCACGAGAGAGTCCTCAGACGCTCCGGCGAGCATCGGCCCCAGGGGCGTCGGCACCCGGCTGACGCGGATTACCGTGGCTCCATCGAGGTCCGTCGGCGCGGCGCCGAAGTACTGCCTGAAGGCCTCCTGGAAGCCGGAGAGGGAGTCGTAGCCGGCATCGAACGCGGCGCGGCCGACCGACGTCCCCTCCTTCACCTGACCCAAGGCCCGCCCGAGGCGCCGCGCCCGGTGGTACGCCTGGAACGTCATCCCGTGGTGCCGCTTGAACCACCTCCGCACCCGCTCGGGGCTCATCCCCCGGGCACGCACGTCGGCGTCGCTCCACCGGCGCTGCGGATCTTCCTCGAGGGCGTCCAGCAGCGGCCGGAGCCATTCCGGCGGGGCCCCGCCCGGCTCCAGCGGTCTGCACCGCTTGCACGGGCGGTAGCCGGCCAGGAGGGCCTCGCGGGGGGAGCCGAAGAAGGACAGGTGCTCCGGGAGCGGCTTCTTCGCGGGGCAGGTAGGCCGGCAGAAGATGCCCGTCGTGCTCACGCCGGTCACGAAGACGCCGTCGAAGGTCGGGTCGCGCTCGAGGAAGGCCTCGAGCATGACAGCGCGGGTCGGTAACTCCGTCATCGTATCCATGGCGGGCAATCTGGACGTGCGCGGGCGTGCGCTCCACCGGAATTCGGACGGTGAATTCTACGGACGATGTAGTACATCTGCGATGTCCTTCTACGTCATCCTACGTACACCGGTCCGGCGCGTCGGCGGGCACCTTCCAGGCATGAACTCCACGGAAGGAGCAGCCGCATGTCCCGAGAACCCCGTGTCGGCGACCGCGCCCTGGCCAAGCTCAGTCAGGCGTGGGACGCCCCCCCGAGTTGGCCCACGCCAAGGCTTCCAGACATCGGCTACACCCCCGTGGGTCCTGTCCACCGGACCTCGGCCCGCCTACGTTCCGCTTCCGGCCCGAGCGCGTCACGAGGAGCCAACGGTATGAGCAACTTCGGCCCGTCCCGCACTCCGTCCACCGCGGAGGGCAACGACCATCTGGGTGCCCTCCCGCTCGTAGGTCGTACCCGTGAGCTCGCCGCGCTCGAAGCCATGATGGAAGGCACCTCGGAGGGCACGTCCGTGGTCATCGTCGCGGGCGAGGGCGGCGTAGGGAAGTCCCGTCTCGCGCTCGAGCTCGGCGAACGCGCCGAGCGGCGCAGCTGGCGGGTCACGTACGGACGTGCCTTCCCCATCGAGGCGGGCGTCCCCTACGCGCTCTTCTCGGACGCCTTTCTCCCGATTCTGCGTGACATGGACCCGGACACGCTCACGGTCCTCACGCGCGGGGGCGAGAGCGAGCTCCGCTATCTGTTCCCGGCGCTGGGACACGGCGACGAGCCGGCGGACATGGGCGGCGATCCGGAGGAGTTCCGCACCAGGCTGATGTGGAACTTCGCCGAGTTCCTGAAGAGCTTCGCGGCCCGGGAGCCTCTGCTGGTCGTCCTCGAGGACCTCCAGTGGGCCGACGAGTCGTCGCTCAGGCTCCTGCACTTCCTCGGTCGTCAGACGGCCGAGCAACCGGTGCTCTTCGTCTGCACCTACAACGACACGCAGCGCGATCAGAGCCTCGAGCTCGTCCGCACGGAGCGCTCGCTGGTGTCCATGGGCGTCGGCGAGATCCGACGCCTCGAGCCGCTGACGTTGGAACAGGTGGCCGAGCTCGTTCGGCTGACGTTCGGGGTCGACGCCGACGTCGTACGGGAGTTCTCCGCGCTTCTCTACGGATGGACGCGGGGCAATCCCTTCTTCCTCGAAGAGATCCTCAAGTCGCTCATCGCGAGTGGTCGCCTGTCGAAGCACGCGGGCACATGGGTCGGGTGGGATGCCGACGATTTCGGCCTCCCGGCGTCGATCCGAGACGCGGTGCTCACACGTGTCGGGGCCACCTCCGAGAACGCGCAGGCCGTGGCGGAGCTCACGGCCATCATCGGTGCGCGAGCCCGCTATCCCCTGCTGGCCTCCGTGAGCGGGCTCGGGGAGCGCGACCTGCTGGCCGCGCTCGAGGAGCTCTGTGCCTCGGGCATCCTGGACGAGCGCGCCGAGGCGGGGACGGTCGTCTACGACTTCTCGCATCCGCTGGTCCGGCAGACGCTGTACAACGAGTTCGGGCTGCAGAGGGCGCGCCTGCTCCACGGAGTCGTCGCGGAAGCGATGGAGGAGTTCTACGGCGACCGCGCAATGGAGCACGCCGACGAGCTGGCATTCCACTTCCAGCGAACCGACGCTGCACAGCTCCGCTCGAAGGCCGTGGCCTACCTCGCGGCGGCGGGTCGCGCCGCACTCGAGCGTAGAGCCGACCACGAGGCCATCACCTATCTCGCGGCTGCCCTCGAGCGAGCCGATCCGAAGGATTCCGAGGACCGGGCAATCCAGGCGGAGCTCCTTCCCCAGCTCGCCCGTGCCCACCAGCACCTCGGCAACTTCGAGGAGGCCGCCGCACTCTGGAGCACCGCGCTCCGCCACGTCGGCGACGGCGCACCCGAGGAGCCGGCGCTGCGCCGCGCCCTGGGTATGGCTCATTTCTGGAGTGGTCGCCACGCCGAAGCTCTCGAGGAACTCGACCGTGGCCTCGAGGCCGCCGAGGGCGCGTCGGACCGCGATGCGGAAGTCCGTCTCCGCATCATCAAGGAGACCGTACTCCAGGAGCTGGGCAGGGCCGACGAGGCGATGGAAACCCTCGCGCCGGCGCTGCCGCTCGCCGAGGAGTTGAACGATCCCGGGCTCCTCGCCCGCATTCACCGCGCCCTGGCCCTGCTGCACGTGTGGATCGGGCCGCCCGATCGCGCGAAGGACCACGCCGAGCGCGCCGTCGCTCTGGCACGCCGCATCGGGGACGTTTCCATCGAGTTCTGGGCACGCTGGGCGCTCGCGGTTCTGACCGGCATGCGCGGGGACACGGCCGCGATGGGGGTCGCAATCGATCAGGTCAACGAGCTTGCCGACGCGGCTCGCTCGCCGGTCCTGCGCCTGTGGACGGCCGACATGTCGATGGAGCTCGCCTTCTTCCGCGGCGAATGGGACCGGGGCATCACGATCGGCAACAAGGCGATCGCAGTGGCGCGGAGCCTGAACCAGCGCACGCTGCTGCCGCGTCTGCTCGTGTGGACCTCGCACATCCACCTGGGTAGAGGTCAGATCGGCGAGGCCAAGGAGCTCCTGGACGAAGCCGTGGAGATCTCGGGGATCGACGATCCCGGCGCGAACATGAACATCCACCAGGTCGTCCCCGTCTACATCGGGCGAGCCTACTACTTCGTGGCGCTGGGAGAGTACGCGCAGGCCATCGAGATGGCGGAGAAGGGACGGGAGATCGCCGAGGGGACGCAGTACACCCTCTGGGCGCTGCACCGACTGCTGCCGATCCTCGCCGAGGCATACCTCTGGGCCGAGGAGGTCGACAAGGCCGAGGAGATCGCCGAGCGCATCCGCGAGCACTCGGACAAGCTCGACCACAAGCTCGGTCACGCGTGGGCCGACGCGGGCGACGCGCTGGTCATGTGGAAGCGCGGCGATCCCGAGGGCGCCGTCGCGCTCATGAAGAGCGCCACCGAGTCGCTCGACGAGATCCCAATGAAGTGGGACTCGGCCCGGATCCGCCGTCAGATGGCCGGACGCATGGCGGAAGTCGGCGACATCGACGAAGCGGTCGAGCAGCTCAAGCAAGTCCACGACATCTTCGTGGACCTCGGAGCCGCGCTCGAGCTCGAGAAGACCCGAATGATGTTCCGCGAGATCGGCCAGCGGCCGCCGCCCAAGGGTGTCGGCGAGGGCATGGCCGGACTCACACCGCGGGAGATGGAGGTCGCGCAGCTCGTCGCGCGCCGCATGTCGAACAAGGCGATCGCGAAGGAGCTGGGAATGGCCACCCGCACCGCGAGCACGCACCTGTCGAACATCTACCAGAAGCTCGACATCAGCTCACGAGGCGAGCTGGCGGACCTCGTCCGAGGCATCGAGGTGCCGGAGGACTGACGGCACCTCGAGCCGAAGGTCGCCGAGTCGCCGGCTCGGGTTTGCGCCCCCCGCACGGGGGGCGATCTTTCCCGCCATGAGCCCGCCCGACGCCTCCGTTCCCGTCAGTGAGACCGTCATCGAGGTCCGCTCACCCGAGCTGGACTCGTTCGGCCACGTGAACCACGCCGTGTTCCTGAACTATCTGGAGCACGCCCGCTATCTGAAGCTCGAGGAGGCCGGCTTCGATTGGTCCAGCCTCGACGAGCTCGGGCAGCAGATCTTCGTGGTCCGCCTGGAGATCGACTACGTGGCGGAAGCGACACGGGGCGACCGCCTTCTGATCCGCACGTGGGCGGACGCGTTCCGCCGCACCCAGATGGTCTTCGGTCAGGAGATCGTGAGGGAGAACGATCCCGATACCGTGGTGGCCCGGGCCCGGGTCACCGGCGTGTGGATCGGGCCGTCCGGGCGACCCACGCGCGTCCCGGAACACGTGCGCCGGGGGCTCAGCGGAGAGGGGCCCGCGGCTTGAGGGCCCTCTACGTCGGCAACGACGTCGTCGACCTCGAACAGCCCCGCACCGAAGGCCGGTCGGCCGACGAGCGCTTCGTAGCCCGCGTCTTCGACTCGGACGAGCGGGCCGCGATCGCCGCAGCCGGGGATGCCGACCTGGAGCTGTGGACGCGCTGGGCCGCCAAGGAAGCCGGCTACAAGGTCATCTCGAAGCTCATCGGAGCACCGCCTCCGTTCGTGCACCGGGCCTTCAAGGTGGCGTGGACCGAGTCGGCCCCCGAGATCCAGTCCGCCGAGACCGATGTGGTTCGGCGGGGGCGTGTAACCTACGAGGACTACGACGCGGCCGTGATGGTGTCCCGCTGCCCGAACGGTGTGCACGCGATCGGGTTCGGAGTCTCCGACGTGGCTCGCTCCAGCGTGCGGCTTCATCCCCGGGTCGCGCTGTTGGACGCTCCCGGCACCCTCTGGTCCGCACCGCTCGAGAAGCTCCGCGCGCGCTTCACCGAGCCCGAGCTCGACGCCGTCTACTCGAAGCAGTCGGCCGCCGTGCGCCTCGGCGCACGCGCGCACCTGGCACGCGCGCTGCAGGTGGAGGAGGCGCGGCTCGAGATCGTGTGCGACCCCGGGCCGACCAGTCAGCGTCCCCCGAGGGTGCTCCTCGACGGGAGCAGGGCGGATGCCGACGTTTCACTCTCACACGACGGACGCTGGATCGCCTGGGTGATCTGGGTACCGAAAGACACGGAGACGACATGACGGAACGCGATCGCCTCGAGGCCCTGCTCGTGAAACGCTCGGTGCGGCTGGGCGACTTCACGCTCGCAAGCGGCGCGAAGTCCGACTACTACATCGACGCCCGGACCACCACGATGTGTGCCGAGGGTCAGGTGCTGGTAGGCCTCGTCGGGTATCAGGCAATCGTCGAGTCCGGCCTGAAGCCCACGCACGTCGGCGGTCTGACCATGGGCGCGGATCCGGTCTCGTACGCCATCGCCCACCGGAGCTTTCTCGAAGACCACCCGATCGACGGGTTTTCCGTGCGCAAGCGCGCGAAGGATCACGGCACCGGCCAACGCATCGAGGGTGGTCTGCCACAGAAGGCCCGCTGCCTCATCATCGAGGACACGATCACGACGGGAAGGAGCTCCATGGAAGCGGTCGAGGCGCTGCGGACCCACGGCGCCGACATCCTGGGGATCCTCTGCCTCGTGGACCGATCCGAGGGCCGCGCGGACCGCTTCTACCAGGGGCAGGGGCTCCAGCTGATCTCGCTCTTCACCGGCCAGGAGCTGCTCGAGGCAGCGAGAGCAAGCCAGGGCTGAGGGCGCTCGCCCATCGGGTGAGCGGTCCATACGTTGGCGTCGAGTGATCCTCCGACAGGTGGTCTCCATGTCCGACGCGACCAGATCTCTGCAGCTTCTCGCCCTCGGCATCATCATCGCTTCCTGCGCCCCGTCCGAAGACGGGGCCCCGGCCGAGGACATGGCCGCCGAGGAGTCCCGACCAGGAGTGATGAACGTCGTCGCACGGGGCCTTTCCTTCGCGGAGGCGCCGAGTGAGGTGCCCGCCGGATGGACCACCCTCCACTTCGCGAACGAGTCCGACGTCGTGCACTTCGCGATCGTCGAACGTCTGCCGGAGGGGCAGAGCCTGGCGTCTCAGCAGGCGCAGATCGCCCCGGTCTTCCAGGACGGGATGGACTTCCTGTCCGAGGGTGACGCCGATGCCGCGGTCGCCAGGTTCGGCGAGCTCCCGCCCTGGTTCGGGGAGATCGTCTTCATGGGCGGACCCGGGCTCACCTCACCCGGCCACGAGAGCGACGCGACCATCTTTCTCGAGCCCGGCACGTATCTGCTGGAGTGCTACGTGAAGACGAACGGCATCTTCCACAGCTACAACCCGGACCCGGACATGTACGGCATGGTGCATGAGTTCACCGTCACGTCCGACACGACCGCGGTCAGCGAGCCGACGGCCGACGTCGACATCACGATCTCCAGCACGGACGGCATCCAGGTCGCCGGAGACGTCGGAACCGGCGCGCGGACGGTCGCGGTCCACTTCCAGGACCAGGTGGCACACGAGAACTTCGTCGGCCACGACGTGCACCTCGCACGCCTCGACGCGGACGACGACCTCGCCACGCTCGAGGCCTGGATGAACTGGACCGCGCCGGCCGGATTGCAGACTCCGGCCCCGGTCGAGTTCGTGGGCGGGCTCAACGAGATGCCCGCGGGCTCCACGGGCTACTTCGACGTCACCCTGTCACCGGGTCGCTACGCGTGGGTCGCCGAGGTGCCCGGAAGCCTGGAGAAGGGAATGCTCCAGGAGTTCGCGATTCGCTGAGTGCCGGCCGCGCTCAGTCGAGGAGCCGAAGCGGCATCACCAGGCAGAGGTAGTCGGGCACGTCTTCGCCGACCGGCTCGAGCGTCGCGGCCCGCTCGGGCGCCTTGAACGCGATCTTCACCTCGTCGGACGGCATGTACCGGAGCACCTCGAGGAGATAGTGCGCGTTGAATCCGATCTCGAGCTCCTCGCCGTCGTAGCCGATCTCGAGCTCGTCGTGACCTTCGCCCAGGTCGGGCGTCAGCACGTTCAGGTGCACCCGGTTCGTCTCGAACTTGAGGCGGATGCGGTGCGTCTGGTCCGACGCGACGACGGCCATGCGTCGCACGGCCGACTCGAGCGACTTCTTGTCCACCGTCGCCATCTTGTCGTTGTCGCGCGGGATGACCTGGTCGTAGTTCGGATACGAGCCCTCGATGAGCCGGGTGTACACCTCGGTCGCCGAGGCCTTGAAGCCCAGGTGGTTCTCGCTCTTCGCGACCTGGATCTCGTCGTCGTCCTTGAAGAGGCGCTGCACCTGACCGAGCGCCGCGGGGGGCACGATGAAGTCCGCGGACGGCGTGCCCGTAGCCTCCACCTTGACGCCCATGCGGGCGAGTCGATGACCGTTCGTGGCCACCATCTTCATCTCACCGTCACGGAGCTCCCAGAGCACGCCGTTCAGAATGGGACGGCTCTCCTCCGTGGAGACCGCGAAGGACGTGTGCTGGATGAGCGATTGCAGGTCCTTTCCGGACACGCCCAGCCCCGATGTGAAATCGACCTCGGCCAAGGTCGGGAACTCGTCCGCCGGCAGCCCGTTGAGCTTGAACCGGCTGCGACCGCAGCTGAGCTCGATCTGATCGCCCCGCGTCGTGACCTCGACCGGCTCGTCCGGGAGCTCACGTGCGATCTCCTGCAGCTTCTTTCCGGGGGCCGTGAGACTGCCGGCCTCCTTCACGTCGGCCAGCACCTTCACGCGAACCGCGACGTCCAGGTCCGTACCGCTCATCCAGACCCCATCCTCCTTCGCCTCGAAGAGGATGTTGGACAACACCGGGAGAGTGGTCTTCGACGGAATGCTGGCCGACACGGCCGCGAGTCCAGTGTGAAGGTTCTGCCGGGTGATGGTGAAGTTCATCGGATGGAGGCTCCTGACGTCATGGCGCCGGGTCGAGTTCTATCCACAAGGGCTGATACTAGCTGTCTTTCTTATAGAAAAACACAGTCGTAGTAGGGGTTGTGGATCTGTGGAAGGATCGCACCTCTGGGGGCGAAATTGCAGTGCCTGCAGTCGTTTCGGGGCGACCGCGTCGTGGTGAAAAGCCGTGGAGCGTCGGCTGGCGGAGTGGACGACGCGGGAGCCGAAGAGCGATCGATGTGGAAGATCCAGCGTTATCCACGGCTTCCCCACACGTCGTCGTGGGCACCGGCTGCGTCCGGGGCACGGAGCTCGGCGAGCGCATCCTGGACCTGTTTACGGAAGCCCTCGTCCCGCTCCATCTGCTCCTCGACCTTGCGGATGGAGTGGATGACCGTGGAATGGTCTCGGCCGCCGAAGAGCTCGCCGATGCGCACCAGGGAGATGCCGAGCATCTCCTTGATGATGTACATGGCGACTTGCCGCGGGACCGTGAGGTCCTTCGTGCGGCGCTTCGATTGGAGGGCATCGGGACGGACCCGCCACCGCCGCGCCACGAGCTCCCGGATGCGCTCCGGTGAGAGGATCGGTCCCGGATTCTGGGACTTCCGTCCGAGCATGCCGCGCAGAGCCGTGCGGGCCAGACCGATGTTCATCTCCTGGTTCGTGAGCGACGAGTAGGCCAGGAGCTTGATGACCGCTCCCTCGAGCTCCCGCACGGAGGCGGTGCAGGAGTGGGCGATGAACTCGATGACCTCGTCGTCGATGCGGAGGCCGTCGTCGTCGGCCTTCTTCCGCAGGATGGCCATGCGGGTCTCGAAATCCGGCGGGCGGATGTCCACGACGAGTCCCCATTCGAAGCGGGAGACGAGACGCTCCTCGAGACGGGCCATCTCCTTGGGCGGTCGATCACTCGTGAGAATGATCTGCCGCTGGGCGTCGTAGAGAGCGTTGAACGTGTGGAAGAACTCTTCCTGTGTGCTCTCTTTGCCCTCGAGGAAATGCACGTCGTCGACGAGAAGCAGATCCATCCTGCGGTAGCGCGCGCGGAAGGCAGGCATGCCGCCTTTCTGGATGGACGTGACCAACTCGTTGGTGAACTGCTCGGACGAGATGTAGGTCACGGCCTTGCTCGGGTCCTCGGCGAGCACCTGGTGGCCGATGGCGTGCATGAGGTGCGTCTTGCCGAGGCCGACCCCTCCATAGAGGAAGAGGGGGTTGTACATCTTGGCCGGCTTGTCCGCGACCGCGCGGGAGGCGGCCACGGCGAGCTGGTTGTTCGCGCCCACGACGAGTCGGTCGAAGGTGTACCGATCGTTGAGATGGGGGCGGACGGCCGGGCGGTCCATCGGAGCCGGGGGGACCTGGAGCACGGCGGGACCCGGGGAGGGCTGCACTTCGACGGAGGGCATCGGCATCTCCGTCGGCTGGCTGGCGCATGTGACCGCGATCTGGAGAGAGCGGCCGAGCACGCGTTCCCCCGCGCGAGCCAGGAGGGGTCCGAACTTGTCCTCGAGCCACTCCACGTGGAACGGGTTTTGAGCCTCGAGCACGAGCTCGTCGGCGGTGGTCGCCACAGCCTTGGCGCTGGCGATCCAGGTGTGGAACGCGTGGTCCGGTACGGAGGTCTTCGCGATCTCCTGGATGCGCGACCAGAGCTCGGCCGCGGTCAGCTCCAAGAGGCCCCCTCGGACCGGTCGGCCGCGCTCGTGCGGAGCGCTCGGGTGGGGCGCGCGGAGCTGAGGGAGGCGAGCAATGGGCGGATGGTCTGAGGGCGTGGGAGGCGATTACGGTGCGAGATCCCCGCGTGTGCGGGCGCCGAAGCTACGGACGACGATTTTCAAAGTCAAACCCCGTCCCGACCCTGGGCCGATGGCGGAAAAGAGGGGCCGGGGGCACCTCCCGTTGACCCCTTCGCGGGGGCCCATCTATCTTACCAAGCTCGTCTCTGAGCGAAGCTTTCCCATAGATCGGGCTGCCGTACATGAAGCCGACATACAAGCCCCGCAATCGCAAGCGGGTGAACAAGCACGGGTTCCGCGCACGCATGAAGACGAAGGGTGGGCGCAAGACGCTCAACCGTCGTCGGCGGCGCGGACGGGCACGCATCTCCGTACGGGTCGGCGGGAAGAGGTAGGCGGTTCGGAGCGGGAGCGGTCGGAGGGTTTACCCAGGGCCGCCCGCATCGCGAGGAGCGCGGACATCCGACGCGTGCTGGAGCATGGGAAGCGCAAGCGGACTCCTCACCTCGACGTCTTCGTCGCAGGCGCCCCGGGAACACGCTCGAGGTTGGGGCTCATCGTACCGAAGCATGGGCGGCGCATCGTCGACCGGAATCTTCTGAAGCGGCGACTGCGCGAGATCGGCCGGCGTGAGGTGCTTCCGGAGCTGGATGACTCGGGCACGAGGGCGGATGTACTGATCCGTGCCCGGGGGCGCGCATACGGCGCGGACTTCGAAAGCCTGGCGCGTGAAGTGAAGGAAGCAGTGGAGGGACTGTGCTCGGACGAATCCTGATCGCGGCGGTGAAGAGCTACCAGCTCCTCATTTCGTCGTGGACGTTGCCCTCGTGTCGCTTCACACCGACGTGCTCGAGCTACGCCGTGGAGTCGATCGAGCGCCACGGTGCGGTCCGCGGATCATGGCTCGCCGTGAAGCGGATCGCCCGGTGCCATCCGTGGGGCGGCTTCGGGTACGACCCGGTGCCGGACGGCGAGGGCGGGCGCGCGCAAGGACATCGGTGCGCTGAGCATGCCGATG
>JASFUR010000071.1:0-11128 GCA_050050215.1 Gemmatimonadota bacterium | reverse complement strand
CATCCTCCAGCGTCCGGACTGCCGCGAGTGGGATCCGTGGATCCATCTCTGCCAACACCGACTGTACCGTCTCCACATAGCTCCCTGGCTCGCCGTCGACGCGGAGCACGGTCCAGTTCAGGCGGTCCCAGTCCTGGTCACCGCTCTCGAAGACCTCGGGGCGGGTCGGCGTCGCGAGGCTCTCCTGATGCTGATCGCCGACGACACCGATGATCCGGTACCAGGTCGATTCGGGACCGGCGACCCGCTCGAAGGCGATCCGCTGGCCGATGGGGTCGTCGTCCCCGAAGTACTGACGGGCAAGGGTCTGGTTGATGAGCACGACGGGCTCCGAGTCGGGCAGGTCGGAGGGCTCGAACATGCGGCCCGCCAACAGGGGGATCTGGAGCGCGTCGAAGTAGCCGACGTCGGCGCTACGGTGGAGGACGTCCTGCCCGACGCGGTCCGCGGGCCAGCCCTCCACCTGGAACTGGCTCGACCAGTTCGGCCCGTCGAGAGGAAGCCGCGCCACCTGGCCGACGCGCTCGATTCCCGGTCGCGCCTCCAGCGTCCGCTCGAAGCGGTCGTAGAAGTCCAGCACCTGATCGCGGCTTGGATAGTCCTCGCTCTGGAGCGCGAACTGTACCGCGAGCACGCCCTCGGACCGGAACCCGGGATCGACCTGTCCGAGGTGGATGAAGGTGCGGGTCATCAGCCCGGCCCCCGCGACCAGGAGAAGGGCCAGTGCGACCTCGACGGCCACGAGCAGCCCCACGGTGCGAAGGCCGGTCGCACTGGATCCGCCACCCCGCGCGTGATGCGCGGCCTCCCCCGTCTCACCGGCCGCCGAGGCCCGGAGGGCGGGGGCCACACCGAAGAGAACGGCGCTCAAAGCCGTCGCCGCGCAGGTGAAGAGCACGACACGGTGGTCCAGTGAGAGCGAAGTAGCTCCGCCGATGCCCAGGGGCACGCGGGCGGCTGCCACACGGACCGCCGCCCATCCGAGCGCGAGCCCACCCACGCCGCCCACCGTGGCCAGGAGCAGGCTCTCCGTGAGCATCTGCCGGATGATCCGCGCTCGACCCGCGCCCAGCGCCCGTCGGAGTGCCACCTCACGGCTCCGCTCGGCAGCTCGCACGAGCATCAGATTGGCCACGTTCGTGCACGCGAGCAGAAGGAGCAGGCAGACTGCCCCGACCAATACGAGCAGCGGCGTGCGGACGTCTCGGACCAGGAAATCCCGCATGGGCATGATGCCGGCTCCCATCCGGGTGTTCGTCGACGGGTACTCCTCCTGGAGCCGCTCGACGACGACCTGAAGCTGCGCGTCTGCCTCTTCAAGGCTCACGCCGTCGTTCAACCGGGCGAACGCGCGAATGAAGTGCGCCCTGCGGAACCACGACTCCTGGGTCGCGGCCCTGTCCCACCCGATGGGATACCAGATCTCGATGTCGGGATCGGGGAAGGAGAACCCCTCGGGCATCACGCCGATCACCACCGGAGAGTGCGTGGCGAACTCGAACCTCCGGCCGACGACGTTCGGGTCCGCACCGTAGTGGCGGACCCACAGGTCGTGGCTGATGACCACGACGTCGTCGTTGCCGACCCAGGTCTCGTCCAGAGTGAACGTGCGGCCCAGCTCTGCACGCGTGCCGAGCGTAGTGAAGAAGTTGCCCATCACCTCCGTGCCGGTGACGATCATAGGCTCGCCGTCACGGAACGCCGTGAGATTATCCGTGAACTCCGAATAGCCGGAGACGTCGGCGAACGCCTCGACGCTCTCCCTCCAGTCGAAGAGGTTGGCCGGTGCGGCCGTCTCGGTGACCCAGCCGAAGTCCGGGTTGGTCTCGTACACGGTGACCAGTCGGTCGGGCCGGGCGAAGGGGAGAGGCTGGAAGAAGAAGGCATTGGCGGCGCTGAAGATTGCGGTGTTGGCACCGATGCCCACGGCGAGGATGAGAATCGCGGCCAGGGCGAAGCCGGGATGGCGACGCAGAGTACGTGCGGCGAAGCGGATATCCTGCCACGTCGAGCCGAGACCCGGACGCGGATTTGGACCGGCGTACGGATCGGAGCCCCCGAACCGCAGGCGAAGGACCAGCCACCACGCTCCGATCATCTCCCGGGCGACCCAAGCGGCGCTCCATACGCCGCGCGCGGCTCCAGTGCGCCTCGCCTCGTACGTCTGAACGAGCTCCTCCATGTATCGGGCGCGGAAGTCGCGCGGTGCGAGTGCCAGGATCCGCCGCAACCAGCGAGCGCTCATGCGGGGTCTCCCGCGAGCAGGTCCTTCTCGCGAGCGGTGGCCACCAGGGTCTGGAGCCGTCGCGACTCCTGCGTCGCCACGTCCCTACCCCGGTCCGTCAGCGCCCAGTAGCGCCGCCGGCTGTCGCCACCTTCTTCGGCGGCCTCCGCGGCTTCGGCGATCAGGCCCTCGGCCTCCATGCGTTGCAGCGCCAGGTAGAGCGCGCCCGTGCTCGGAGCGGAACCGGCACCCGTTCGCGCCTCGATCTCCTTGATGACGCCGTACCCGTGCCGGGGCTCGTCGGCGAGCGCGAGGAGGATCGAATAGGTGAGGGGCGTGACCGTGGACACGGCGGCTCCGGGTGCGTGGCAGGTGGCTCACTCGATATATATAAAAGCCATATACATATCCGGCAAACCTGTCAGCGCCGGCGGACGACCATCGACTGAAACCTCCGCGCTCGAGCCGTCGTAGACTATGTAGAAAACTACAAACCAACCTCCAACGCACGCCGGGCACGCTATGGGAACCATCCGGATGACGCAGATCACGGCGCTCGTGCTCCGCGCCGTGGCCTCCGGCTACCACTACGGGTTCGACGTCATGGACGCGTGCGATCTGCCGAGCGGGACGGTCTATCCGGCGCTCCGGAGGTTGGCGAAGGCGGGCCTGCTCTCGGCGAGGTGGGAGTCGGAGGAGACGGCGCATGCCGAGGCGCGTCCGCGCAGACGCATCTACGAGCTGACTCCGACCGGCCGGTCGGCGCTCGGCGAAGCGGAGGCCAAGCTGGCGGAGATGCGCAGGCTTCTGGGCAGCATGCCACCGCGAGCCGAGGAGGCGTGATGCGCCCGAGCCGCGCGTGGCTTCGCGTGGTATCCACGCTGGTCCCGGCCAGGGACCGCGCGGATTGGTTGGACGAGTGGCGAGGTGAGCTCGCCACGAGAGAGGAGTCGATGCGACACGCCTGGGGCGCGCTCGCCGACGCATGGTATCTGAGAACGGAGGGGTGGACGATGGACGCGGTGATGCGGGACGTGCGGATGGCGATGCGGAGTCTGCTACGGCGGCCGAGCTTCACGGTGATCGGGGGGCTGACGGTGGCGGTGGGCATCGCCGCGACCACGGCCATCTACAGCATCGTGGACGCGGTGCTCGTCGATCCGCTTCCGGTGCCGCACCCCGAGCGATTGGTGAGCTACAACCACGACGCGCCGGGCCTCGGCGTGAACGTCCCGCTCGTGCCGCACTCCGAGGCGATGTACGTGAACTACGTCGACCGCGCCCGGGCGGTGGACCTCGCGCTCTACGAACAGGACGATGTGAGCCTCGTGACGGGCGACGAGCCCATGGAGCTCGATGCCGTCGACGTGAGCGCCTCGTACTTCCGCGTGATGGGCGTGGAGCCGGTCCTGGGCCGAGGGTTCGTGGACGGGGAGGACGAGCCGGGCGCGGAGCCGGTCGTGGTTCTGGGCCACGCGCTTTGGGAGCAGAGCTTCGGCGGCAGCCGTGACGTGCTCGGCCAGGTGATCGATATCGACGGCGTCCAGCGGCGCGTGATCGGCGTCATGCCCGAGAGCTTCTCGCTCATCGACGAACAGGTCTGGCTGCCCCTCGTGATCGATCGCGCCGATCCCGATGGAGACTCCTACCGGTTCATCGCGCTGGGTCGCCTCCGGGACGGCCAGACGCTCGAGTCCGCCAACGCCGAGATGGACGCGATCCTCCGAGACTTCGCGGAGACCGCCGGCGCCGCGACCGAGATGCTGACCCAGGCCGGGTTCCGTGCCGACGTGAAGCCGCTGAAGGAGATCTTCGTGCAGGATCTCCGTCAGCCGCTCCTGATTCTGCTCGGCACGGTCGCTTTCGTCTTCCTCATCGCGTGCGCGAACGTCGCGAACCTCTTCCTGGTCCATGCCGAGGCACGCCAGCGGGAGTCCGCGGTGCGCACGGCGATGGGGGCGAGCCGTCTCGACGTGATCCGCCAATATCTGAGCGAGAGCATTCTGCTCGCGCTCGGTGGCGGCGCGCTCGGCTTGTTGCTGGCCTCCCTGGGTGTGCAGGCCCTGCTGGGCCTCGTCCCCGCCGACATTCCGAAGGCTCTCGATATCGGGATCGACGGAAGCGTGGTCGCCTTCACGGTCGTCGTATCGGTTCTCGGCGGACTGTTGTTCGGCCTGCTTCCGGCGCTCGGCTATGGGAGGGGGACCGTCGGTGAGGTGCTCCGGGAGGGTGGACGCTCCTCGACGGCCGGCAAACAGCGGCACCGACTGCGGAGCGGTCTGGTCGTGGCGCAGGTCGCCTTGGCGCTGGTGCTCCTCGTGGGGTCCGGCCTGATGCTCCGGAGCCTCGTCGCGCTGCGCGATGTGGACCTGGGCTTCGAGCCGGAGCAGCTCCTGACGTTCCACTACGTCCTTCCCGAGTCCCGGTACGAGGCCGGTGAGCCGATCCTGGCATTCCACCGCCGGCTCGAGGAGGCGCTCGAGGCGATGCCGAACGTGGTTTCGGCGGGCATCATCGACGGCCTGCCGCTGACGGGCGCCAAGTCCGCGAGTCCGACGGAGCCGGTCGACCATCCGGTGGGACCGGGAGAGCTGGCGCCGCTGGTGGAAGTCCGGTCGGTGACGCCGGACTACTTCGAGACGATGGCGATCGATCTGTCGGCGGGTCGTCCGCTGGAGTGGACCGACCGGCGGGACGGGTTCCGGGGCGTCGTCGTGTCCGAGGCGCTCGCCCAGGCGTTCTGGCCCGGCGAGGATGCGATCGGCAAGCAGCTGCGTGGGCAGGGCGAGGGCAGTGAGCCCTGGGAGGTCGTCGGGGTGGCGCGCAACGTACGCTTCGACGGGGTGAACGAAGAGCCTCTTCCCATGCTGTACAGACCGATCCTCGACGGGAACGCGGATGACACGGGTCGAGGCCCGCGTGCGGTCGACGTCGCGATCCGGGTCGCGGGCGGCGATCCCCTGGTGGCGCTGCCGGGGGCCACGGAGGCGCTCCAGGCGCTCGATCCGCGGCTTCCCGTGATCAACCCGCGGGCCATGGAGGACGTCGTCACCGAGTCCCTGCAATCGACGTCGTTCACCGTGCTCTTGCTCGGTCTCGCGGCCGGGATCGCCCTGCTTCTGGGCACCGTCGGTCTGTACGGGGTGATCTCGTTCATCGTCGCACGTCGTACGCCGGAGATCGGGGTGCGCATGGCGCTGGGGGCGACGACGCGCAGCGTGCTGCGTGAAGTGGTGGGGCGGGGGATGGTGCTCACCGGCGTCGGGCTCGCCGTGGGGCTGGTGGGGGCGTGGGGGTTGAGTCGTGCTCTCGCGTCACTCCTCTACGGTGTATCCGCGAGCGACCCGGTCACCTTCGTCAGTACCGCGCTCCTCCTCGGGGCCGTCTCGCTGCTGGCCACGTGGATCCCGGCCCGGAGAGCCTCACGCGTGGATCCGGTGGAGGCGCTGCGGAGCGAGTAGCGAGTGTCTTTGAATTCGTCCGCGGATCCGGCCATGTTTGGTGGCCCGAGACACGGTCCCACGTCTGGGATCCTCGGCGAAGGAGCGCTGGCAGAATGGTATTGCACTCGCCTCGAAAGCGAGCGCCCGAAAGGGCTTGGGGGTTCGAATCCCTCGCGCTCCGCTTCAGCCCGCCAGGTCGACGACCTGGAGGGTTCTGTGGTCAACCTGAACACGGAACGGAGTGGGTCGCCTGCGGTGGCCGCGACGTCCGAGGGAGATACACATGAGCGGTGTGGACTTGTTGAAGGGACTCTACGACGCGTTCGGGAGCGGAGACGTGCCGGGCGTGCTGGGCTCGATGGATTCCGAGATCCACTGGCACGAGGCCGAAGGCAACCCCTACATGCCGAGCGGCGAGCCCTGGGTCGGCCCCGACGCGATCGTCGAGAATCTCTTCACCAAGCTGGCCACGGAGTGGGACGCTTTCACGGTCCACCCGCAGACGTTCCACGACGCCGGAGACCGGGTCATCGTGGAGTGCCGATACACGGGCACCTTCAAGGAGACGGGCAAGTCCATCGACGCCCAGGTCTGCCACGTGTGGACCGTGAAGGACGGCAAGGTCACCAAATTCCAGCAGTACGTCGACACGGCGAAGCTCCAGGACGCGATGGGCTCTCGCTGAGACGAGGCACCCCATGGCCGCACCCGAGATCTACTGGGAGGATCTCCCTTCGGGCACCGTGATCGATCTCGGCAGCTACGAGGTGACCGAGGAGGAGATCCTGGAGTTCGCGCGCAAGTACGATCCGCAGCCGTTCCACACCGACCCGGAAGCCGCGAAGGGCTCCATCTACGGTGGGCTCATCGCCAGCGGCTGGCACACCTGTGCCATGTCGATGCGGATGCTCTGCGACAAGCTCCTCCTCCGGGCGGCGAGCCTCGGATCCCCGGGCCTCGACCAGATCCGATGGCTCCGCCCGGTGCGGCCCGGCGACACCCTCGGCGGCTTCATGGAGGTCGTCGAGAGCCGGCCGTCCAGGAGCAAGCCGGATCGGGGCATCATCAAGTCCCGCTGGGAGGTGAAGAACCAGGACGACGAAGTCGTTCTGACGATGGAGGGGGCAGCGATGTACCGGCGGCGGGACGGCTGAGCCCGGAAGGTCGGCTGTTGCCCTCGACGAGTGTTGAAGGGGCCCGGGAGGTCCGGCCCGGCTCAGAGCCCCAGCGTGAACGTCCGCGAGTACTTCACTAGGAGGGTGCGCGCCTGGCTGAGCGGTGGCCTCGGGTCGAGGATGTCGCGCTCGGAGTTGAGCGTCTCGTTCCAGACGAGATACAGGTCCGTCCCCTCGCGCGGATTCCAGCGGAAGCGCGCGTTCCAGACGATCTCGTCCGCGGCGCTGTTGTACTGCACGAACGCGGAGGCCGACGTCGCAGTCGTGAACGTGAACTCCGTCCTTAGCCGGCCAATGTGGGCCGTGAACTGCTGATCGCGCTCACCGAAATCGATGTGGTTGAGCTCGTAGGTCCCGCTGAGGCGCAGGTGCTGGGAGACCGACCAGGAAGGCGAAACCGAAGCCGTGACGCGGCTGCCGTCGTAGAACTGGCCGACGGTCGCACGAAGCTGGGGTCGGAAGAGAGCGCCGTTGGGTGCGTTGTAGTTGAGGCTCCCGTCGAAGAACCAATAGTCGCCCACGGGCACGCCGGCATCCGGCGACAGATTGAACGGCGCCTGGAGGTCCTCGTAGCTGGCGCCCGCGCCCACGCTGAAGCTGTGTCCGGCGCGTGTCTCGAGCTGCCCCCGGAGTTGAAGCTGGCCGGACTCCGCCGCGTCGAAGTTCGCGTCGTGCGTGGTGACGGTGCTGATGAGGTTGAGCGAGTACGAGTTGAGTGCGGAGCCGACGCCGGGTCGCCATCCGTAGCTGACGTTGCCACCGGTCGAGATGTAGCCGCGACGGCGCAGGAAGCCCATGCCGGGCTCGAACACCTCGCCGGCCCGCACGAGGCCACCGTTGTAGCTGATGCCGTCCGTTCCCCGCCGCTGCCACTGCACCCGCACGAGGCTGCGGTCGAACGCGTCCGTCGCGGACGTGTCCGTGTCGTCGAAGCTCTGTGCCCAGGTGAGCAGCAGGTAGTCCTGGCCGAAGAGGCGCGTCGAGGCGTCGCTCGCGTAGACGACGTTGTAGCTGCCGTCGTTGCCCAGTCGGCTCGTCACCATCCCGCCGAGATACGAGTATTGATTGAAGATGCGGCGCCTCACGCGCAGCACGCCGAGGTTCTCGCCCGGGGCGGCCTCGTGGTCGTCGGTCTGCATGTCGATGAAGCCGACATCCCAATCACCGATTCGCCCGATCACGCGCGCCCCTCCGAAGATTCGCACCGGTTCGCGATTCACGAGTCCGATCCTCCGGGAGAAGAAGAGCCGCTCCTGGCCCCCGAGTGGGACCTCGAAGATGGCGGCGCGCTCCTGGAAGAAGCGGCGCTTCTCCGGGAAGAAGAGCGAGAATCGGGTGAGGTTCACCTGCTGGTCGTCGGCCTCGACCTGGGCGAAGTCGGTGTTGACGCTCACGTCCAGGTTGAGGTTTCGGGTGATGCCGTAGCGTGCATCGAGGCCGGCCTCGGTGACCCGGTCGGTGTCCTTCTCATACGCGGTGCCGGCCCCGTTCAGGCCTTGCGTATAGCCGCCACCGCCCAGCGCGTACGGCGTGAGGTAGAGGGGCTGGGTGGGCGAGACGCCGCGCATGATCAGCTTCTGCATCTGCGACGGCTTGGCGAGGCTCGACGGACCCCAGTTCGGCGGCACGGCCGGATGCACCGTCGTCTCGTTCTTGCGGGTGATCGAGCGCACCAGCATGAAGCCCATCACGACCCGGTCGTCGACGGCCTGGAAGCCGAGGCTCGAGAGCGGAATGCGGATCTCGCCCGACCATCCGTAGTCGGTCATGGTGCCGGCCGCGTCCCAGAACGTGTTCCAGTCCTGGTTGGGCGGCCCGCCCGAGGCGTCGTTGGCGAAGGCCCAGTCCGTCCTGACGCCCGCGGGCGTCGTGTTGAACAGGAGAGAGTTCTCCTCGTCGTTGTACGTATCGAGGCGGATGCCGCACGCGTCCGTGTTGAACGTGCTGACGTCCCGCTCGAGCGTTGTGATCCGGACGCCGTTCGGATCGGAGTCGTAGGCTCGGCACGCCATGTAGAGGTACTGGTCGTCGTAGCCCAGGAGGAAGACCGTGCGCTCGGTGGGCTCGGCTCCGAAGTCGGGCAGGTGCATGACGCCCTCGAGCTCGGCCGCATCGGCCCACTCGTCTTCACCGACGACGCCGTCCAGCTCGATGCCTCCCCGCATGCGGGGAAGCTCGAGCGGTGGCTCGCCACCGGGGCCGTTGCGGAGCTCCTGGGCAGCGGTGGGGCCGGGAACGACGAGAACGAATAGAGCGAAGGCGAGGGCGTGCCTCATGAACAGACTCGCGCTTTGATGTCGTATGGAACGGAAGGGGAGCGGTGCAGAGCTGCGGGGCGGGGTCAGCTTCGAAATCTACCTATCGATGCCATGAAGGACGACCCCGCACGCTCGGACGAGAATGTTGACCTCGGAGGTTGGCGCGCCGAGACTCGCGGGAGAGACGTCGTGCCGTTCGGAGGCCCACGGGTCGACCGTCACGAGCCTGAAAGACCAGCACGGGAACAAGGGTTTGAACTGTCCGAATTGCGGCACCGAGATGGAGCGGCAGGCGCTCGAGGGAAAGCTCGGCGTCGAGATCGAGGTCGACATCTGCTACGGCTGTCATGTGCTCTGGCTCGACAAGCGCGAGAGCCTCCATTTGTCGGCGGGTGGCACGCTGGATCTCTTCAAGGCGCTCAACGAACACCGTGACGATGCCCGGCAGGCGCTGCGTGCGACCAACCAATGCCCCCGATGCGGCGGGCGGCTCAAGCTGCAGAACGACATCGGCAAAGGCGGACGGTTCTCGTACTATCGCTGTGCTCAGCACGGTCGACTCGAGCCGTTCTCCGAGTTCCTCAAGGAGAAGGAGTTCGTACGCACCCTGAATCCGCTGGAGAAGCAGCGGCTCAGCGCCGAGGTCAAGCAGGTGCAGTGCTCGAGCTGCGGTGCGCCGGTTCAGTTGAGTGAGGGCTTCGCGTGCGGGCACTGTGGCTCACCCCTGACGGTGCTCGATCCGGAAGCCGTGACGAAGACGCTCCAGGAGCTCAACGACGCCGACGCCGCCCAGAAGGCGGTGGCGCCCGAGGTGGCAGAGGCCCGCGCCCGCGCCCTGGCTGCCATGGAGAACGTGCGGCGCGAGCGTCCCGATCCGTACGACAGGTCGTCCGGGTCGTTCAACATCTCCATCACGCGGGGCGGGCACCGCGGCTCGGCAGGGGAAGATCTCCTGTCCACGTCGATCAACTTCCTGGTGCGGCTGCTGGGCTGAGCTCCACGGGATGGGGAGGGGGCGATGCCGAAGAAGTTCCTGACCGTGGCGTTGATCGCGATCCTGCTCACCGGCTGCACGACGTGGCGGCCTGAGCCGGATCTCGGCAGGGTACCTACCGATGAGCCCTGGGGGCGGGTGCGCGTCACACGTGAGGATGGTACACAGCTCGTGCTCACCGAGGCCGTGGTCCACGCCGATTCGCTCGTCGGGTTCGAGGAGATCCCGGGCTTCGAGGACTCTGTACGCGAGAGCGTGGCTCTGTCCGATGTCCGGACGATCGAGGTCAGGCGAACGAACCGGCTCCTCGTCTTCGGGATCGTCGTCGCCGCGCTCGCCATCATCTACGACCACGGGCAAACGGGGGTGGTGGGCGCGTCCTGACCGACCCGCGTCACCGCCTCACGTCGGCGAGCTTGTCCGGATTCAGCACCCGGTACATCGCGGTGATCCGCGCACCGTCGGTGGCCATGAAGCTCACCGAGAACACGCGGTCGGCGACGTGCTGGACGAGGGCCGGCTCACCGTTCAGGACCGTGCGTGTGTATACGTGCGCCTGGGGGTATTTCGCCTTCAAGCCGGTCAGCAGTCGCACCACTCTATGCGCTCCGCGGATGACGCGGCGCGCCGCGTTGACCTTGCCGCCGCCGTCGCTGGTGAAGGTGGCGTCCGGGGCGAAGAGGGCGAGCAAAGCTTCCTCGTCGTCCTGGCGCAGCGCGGATTCGAGTTGGTCGAAGAGACCGTCGACCACCGCTGGCGAGACCGCGAAGCGTGCCTTGGGCGTCCGCACGCGGTCCCGGGCGCGATGCACCATCTGGCGCGCCGCCGGCTCCTTCTTTTCCAGGATACTCGCGATCTCGGCGTAGCTGTGGTCGAACACCTCACGGAGGAGGAACGCGGCGCGCTCTTCGGGGGCCAGCCGTTCGAGCATCACGAGGAAGGCCATCGACAGGTCTGAGGTGAGCTCGACGTCCCGGTCGGGCGGCCGGCTGAATCGCTCCGAAGACACGGGTTGGGGTAGCCAAGGACCCGGG